>CAZLHX010000007.1:0-42711 GCA_964559475.1 uncultured Candidatus Bathyarchaeia archaeon
CCACCTCCACGGTCTCACCGCCCTTACGGCCCCTGAACTGGGCGCCGTTATCAGACAGCAGCTCCTCCGGGGCACCATATTTCCGTATGGCCGCTTCGAGGACCTGTGCTATGGTAGCGCCGGTGGCGTCCCAGGACAGCCTGCTTGCCAGGCGGTAGTTGCTGTGGTCGTCCACGATGGTGATCTTGTAGAGGACCCTGCCGTGGAGGAGGGTCTCCGCTAGCGTCTATCTGCCACCTCTTGTTAGGGTACTCTGCCCTGAACCGTTTCCATACTCTCCGCTTGTAGGACCTCTCCTTTACCAGCCCGTGGGAGCGGAGGAGTCTGTGTACCGTGGAGTGGTGGACCTGTGTCGGTAGAAGCCAGTTGATCCGCCTGGAGCCGATTTAGTGGCTTTTTTTCCTTATCCGTTTAATCTCTTCGACGAAGGGGGCTGGGATGGTGTTTCCTCTGGGTCGCCCGGGCTTCTTCATGATTCCTTTCAGGCCTTGATTGAGGAAGGTGTTTAGGAGGCGGTAGAACCAGCTTCGGCTTATCCTGAAGAAGGTGCATGTGGTTTCAACGGTTTTCCTGCCGTACCAGCTGATGATCCTGAGCCTCTGCTTGGTTTTATCGGGTAGGCTGCTTTTTCGGATGCTCCCGATCTCCCGTAACGTTTTTCTGAGTTTTCGGGTGTCAAGTCTTGTCCTTGGTTTCTCCATTGTTGACTATCTCTCATTCTGTTAAATAAGAGAAGTCTACACATTAATGCTATCTCTCAAACATAATAGTATAAATATGACGATTATAAAAAATGTAAAAATAACTGTTAGCGTTTTTTCTTGCTGCTAGTCCACCATTCTAAATAATCTTCGTTTCTTTGACGACGTTTTTCCTCTTCATCGTTCCTCTTACTGTATAATCGATCCAATGCTCTACTTAATTCCGCTTCAGTATATGTTAGACCGCAGCTTTGACAACTATATTGTCTTAACTTTGTGTCCCACTTAAGTTCTCCACCACATTCAGTACAATAGGGCATTAATCCTCACCTTTAAAATAATTTAACACCATTTTTATCCCATTTCCTCGTATTTTTCATGTCTCTCTAGTCTTAACAAAATAAAAAGATAGTTTTTTTAAGATAAATTCCGTGCGCATTACTTGCATAATATAGTGAAAATTCTCTCTATGCGTATTGTTTAAAAAAAGAAAGTAATATACTTGTAGGATATGAGTTATAATCTATCTGAAGTATTTTTATTGATCTTCGTTCCAATGTTTCCCGCTTTTATAGATTCAAGTTTAGGGATGGGCTATGGATTCACTGTCACCCCAACCTTACTACTAATGGGGTATAACCCAACCAGCGTCGTCCCAGCTGTTCTCCTTTCATCCATAGTAGGAGACGTATTAAGTTCCATATTTCATCATCAAATGAAAAACGTTGATTTCAGCCTAAAAAGTAGAGAAACAAAAATTTCTCTCGTAATCGGAGTCCTAGGAGGGATAGGGGCGGTTTTTGGGGCTTTACTTAATCTCAGTCTCTCAGCCTTCTATCTACGCATCTATATTGGAACATTAATCACCGTCATGGGTTTATTCGTGTTCTTCACAAGAGAAAGAAAGAGTGGGTCCTTTTCTTGGCCTAAAATTGTAGGTTTAGCGGTACTGGGATCATTCAATAAAGGTTTAACCGGGAGTGGTTTCGGTCCTATCGTTGTCTCTGGAGGATTATTGTTGGGGATTAAGGAGAAAGCTGCTATATCTATACAGTGTTTGTCGGAAACCTTTGTATGCGTTGTGGGAATATTGACTTATGCTTTATCCGGTGTCCAACTTGATTGGTATCTTGCTTTATTTGTGTCTGTTGGAGTAGCCTTATCTTCATTCCCAGCAGCTTTTTTTGTTTCAAAAACAGACTCAAAGACCTTGAGATGGTTAATCGCTCTATCAGCTATAACACTCGGCATATTTACTTTAATTAAAACATTTATTTAAGATTAGACTAAGATACATGGCTGCCCTATGTATGCAAGGTATGTGCGAATGGTAATATCTATTTTAAAGTACTAGTGTTAGAATCGTTATTTTCATTTATTTTTCGTAATTCTTTAATGCATGCATTTAATTATTCTAGATAGAGTTTACCACACTATTCAGTACAGTATGGTATCGCAATTCCTCCATTCTACCATATCGCTTATTTATGGCTCTCTGAGTAATTAAACAGAAGTAATTATACTTTTTTTAAAAGGAAATTTCTACGGATTATAAGAATTCCTAGCGGTTATAATAAATTCAAAGATCTATGGATTCAATTTCAATTATTGATATTTCCTTGAAAATTTTTCGAAAATTCGCATCCGCTTTGGGTGTATCATCAATGTTTTGTAATGATCTTAAATTTTGAGGATAGTCAAGCAGCCATTCCTTATCCTGTATGAAAAATTTTCTTCCAAAATAAATAAACCCGTAAAGTACGTAACCCCAAAGAAGTAAAGTTAGAATATACTCAATAATAGACACAATATTATTTAGAACACCTATTTTAAAGAATTATTGATATTTATTCTATTATCCTCTAAAAAAATTAAGGATTAGGAGGAGACTCGATAAAGCCTTGTTCCATTAAAATTTTGACTACATTTTGTGTCCTTTTAATAATGGACTCTGCTCTTTCGTAAATCTCATCTCGGCTCATTTTCTTACGAGCTAAACCCTGTTCAATTGCCTTGAGTCCTGTTTCAACTGCCTGTAATGGATAAATTTCCCACTCTTCCATGGTCGGTATAATATAATCTTCGCTTAGTCCTTTATCCTCTGCATATTTTGCCAGTGCTGATGCTGAGGCAATACACATCTCATCGCTAATCGTCTTTGCTCTTACATCAAGAGCTCCCCTAAAGATCGCTGGGAACACTAAGCTGTTATTTACTTGGTTCGCAAAGTCACTTCTTCCCGTCGCCACGATCTTTGCACCAGCTTCTTTAGCTTCCCATGGCCATATCTCAGGAACGGGGTTTGCGCATGCGAACACTATGGGATCTTCTGCCATTCCTCGAATGTCTTCCTTTTTTATTACACCAGGTCCCGGAGTGCTAGCTGCAATTAATATGTCGCTTCCATTAGCTGCTTCTTTAATTTCTCCTTCGATATTATCAGGGTTTGTTTCCTTAGCGATATCCCACTTGTAACTATCTTTTATATCTTCTCTATAAGTTCCAAGTGTGCCTGTGCTATCCACCATAATAATATGTTCGGGTTTAACTCCAGCAGCTTTTAAAACATAAAAGGTTCTGGTGTTTGCAGAGCCGGTTCCAACGATTGTAAACTTTGATTCATCCATCTTTTTTCCTACTAGCTTGAGAGCATTAATAGTTCCTGCTAAGATTACAGCAGCAGTACCTTGCTGATCATCGTGCCATACAGGGATAGGCATTTCTTTTCTTAATTTTTCCAAAATGTAGAAACATTTTGGCTTACTAAAGTCTTCTAGGTTTATGCCGCCAAAACTTGGTTCTATCCATTTGACTGCCTGGATTATCTCATCAGGATCTTTTGTGGAAAGACATATCGGGAAGGCATCAACTCCTCCCAAATATTTGAAGATTAGAGCCTTTCCCTCCATCACGGGCATTCCGGCCTGTCCTCCTATATCTCCAAGTCCAAGAACGCGGGTTCCGTCACTTACAACTGCAACGTAGTTCCATTTGCTTGTTAGTTCGAAAGCTTTTTCTTTTTCTTTTTCAATCTCGAGGCATGCTTCCGCTACTCCTGGAGTATACCATATATTAAAGTCCTGTAGGCTTCTGATGGCAGCTTTTGGCATCACCTCTACCTTTCCTTTATAGAAAGCATGATAATCTGGTGCAATTTTCTTCCATTTACCTGCTTTCTTTAATAGCTTGTCGGTATCTATGCTCAAAGTGATCACACAGAAAGAACATTATTACATATATAAGATGTTAACATTTCATCTTTGACTGAATAAAAAGTTAGAGTATCTGGTTTATTGAAAATTTTCTAAAAGTTTTTTGCGAGTATCTTTGTCAAGAGGCCCTTCGGTTTCTATTATATCGTGGAATGTTTTGAACACCATCTCTAGTTTTCTCCAGTCCGGTACGTAGGCTCTACTGAACCATATTCTACTGCTATCCACGTCTTCGTCTTCTATATCCCAACGCCAATCATCGATACGTCTCTCGCTTATCACATGTGCTTCTCCATACGGACCCTCATGCTCAGGAGCCTCTAAAACCATTACACCATCAGCTCCATGCGCAAAAGCATAGAGGAAATGCTCCATTTTTAACCTGGCCATACTTGGTAAAGGAATAATTCGTATGCTACTTGGATAACTTAATCGAGCTAGCCCCGCGAGATCAACTGCAGTATATGCTACCTCTTCTTCCACGAAGGCTAAAATTTTCAATCCAGCGCTACTTCCTGAAAGGGTGCCTCGAATATTTGCTTTTAGTTGTTCCTCGCTTAGTGATTGCTGATCTAAGGCGTTTTCAGGACATTCTGGTATACAGGCACCACAACCACTGCACATAATTTGGTTGATCACAGGTTTATCATCGTACATTTTGATAGCCATTTCAGGGCATATTTCAATACAAGCTTCGCAACCTGTACAAGCCTCCGAATTAGCCAAGTAAGCCTTGTTTGGCTCAATAACCCGATCAGCACTCAAAAAGTTTACTACTTTCATAGCAGCACCTTCAGCCTCTGCGGTTGTACTCTGTATATCTTTTGGTCCAATTATCATTCCTGCTGCATAGATTCCATCTCTTTTAGTACTCACAGGATCAAGTTTCGGATGACGTTCTAGTATGAATTGATCCTCATCCGCTGGAACCCGGAGACTCTCTGCTAGTTTAAGCGTCTCTTGACTTGTTATTATTGGAGGAGCAAGAACTACAAGATCAACAGGGTTTTCAATCATTCTATTTAACATCATGTCCTCGCTTCTAACAAGAACACGACCATCTTCAGGAATTATCTCTGTTACTTTACCTTTAACAAATCTTGCACCCTTTTCCTGAGTAGTCTTATAGAATTCCTCGTATCTTCTCCCCGGAGCCCTGATATCTATATAATGAATCCAGACATCTATACCCCTTTCTCTCAGAAGCTGCGCTTGTTTAAGACTATATAAACAGCATACTCTACTGCAGTAGGGTCTACCTACCTCAGTATCCCTACTACCGGCACATAGTACATATGCGATACTTTCAACCTCTTTTCCAGTCTCTGGCACTATTAATTGACTTCCTGTAGGACCGTTAACATCCAAGATACGTTCCATCTCAAGGCTTGTAACTACGTTAGGGTAAACTCCATATCCATAGTTAACAAGTCCTCCAAGATCATAGAGTTCGAAACCGGTAGCCAGTATAATAGCCCCTACATTTATCTCTAATAGTTCACCTAGATCATCTATATTAATAGCATCAGCAGGACAGGCTCTCTCACAAGCACCACATTTTAAACATGAATCAAAATCAATAGTATAGATACTAGGTACTGCCTGTGGAAAAGGTTTGTATATGGCTTTTCTCTCACTAAGTCCTTCATTATATTCATCTTTTGCTTTTCCAGGGCATACTTGGTTACAGGCACCACAGCCTATGCATTTTTCTGGATCAACCCCCCTCGGTTTAACCCATATTTTCGCATTAAAGTCTCCAGGTACACCTGTGATTTCTTTGACTTCACTATATGTTATCAACTCGATATTTTTACTCTGGTTCACCTGAGCCATTTTCGGTGTAAGTATACATTGACTGCAGTCCAGAGTGGGAAATACTTTAGGGTATTGAATCATATGCCCGCCGATACTGGGATCTTTTTCAACAAGATGTACCATAAGCCCGAACTCGCTTAATCTTAAACTTGAGGTGATGCCTGCTACACCACCTCCAATAACTAATACCTCGGGGACGACATCCATCTTTTCTGCCTTGAGAGCAGATGATTGCTTTGTTCTTTCTATTGCTCCTTTGATAAGATCGAGGGCTTTGATGGTTGCTCCATCGTGGTCGTCTTTGTGAACCCAACTACATTGTTCCCGTATGTTAACAATCTCAAGAAATCCCTGGTTTAATCCCTGTTCTTCTAAGTTATTGAGAAAGGTTGTCTTGTGCATTTTAGGGGTACAGCAAGCTAGAACCACTCTATCAAGGTTCTCTTCTTCTACTTTCTTCTTGATATTCTCGACGCTTGGGCTACTACATAGATATCTCTCTACTTCTACATAGTCGGCATGCTTATGTAATTCTTCTGCTACGTTTTTGGTCTCAACAACATCCCCTATGTTTCCGCCGCATTCGCATACCCATACGCCTATTCTTATTTTATTAGACATTTGAATACTCCTAAAGAAGTTTTAATTGATGTTCCAGCGTTTTCTTTCCACGATATTCTGGTAACAGTAATGGACTAGTTCTATCTGTTTCTATATTCGCCTCTTTTAGCATTTTTTCATATTCAACAATATGATCAAGATTTAGTTTTCCAACTTCAGCACTTTTTGCTCTCTCAGCTGCTGCTTTTCCAGCTCTTCTTCCAAAGACGTAGAGATCGAGCTGGCTATTTCCCATTAAACGGTTCTTACCATGAACACCTCCACATACCTCACCTGCAGCGAAAAGCCCAGGTACGTCTGTCTCGCATTTAACGTTGATCTCTACTCCTCCATTTTGATAATGCAGGGTGGGGAAAACTAGCATTGGTTCTTTACGGATGTCTATTCCGAATTTTTTATAATTACGAAACATTGCAGCAAATTCTCGCTCTATTGTTCCTTCTCCATTTATTATATCAATTAGGGGGGTATCTAACCATACGCCTTTCATTCCAGTCGGTGTAGTTGTCCCTTTTTCCCTATCAAAACATTCTCTGATGAGAGCAGATGCTTCTACATCTCTGGTTTCTAAGGGATAAACGAATAATTCTCCTTCAGCATTTACTGGTTGGGCTCCCCTTCCTCTAAGTTTTTCTGTACATAGTTGTCCTACAATTTGTTCTGGGTACGCAGAGCCTGTTGGATGGAACTGAGTGCTATCTAGGTGGATTAAGTTTGCTCCAGCTCTATATGCCATTACTATACCGTCTCCAGTTGCACCATAATGGTTAGTCGTCTCAAAGCCTTGAATATGTAACCTACCGAAACCCCCTGTTGCTAATATTGTCGATTTAGCTCTAGCAACTTTATACTCATCATGATCCATATCATATAGTAGTGCCCCCGCTACCTGTCCTTTATCATCTTTTAGAAACTCAACAGCTGAGATAAACTCAATATAATTTATCTCTCGATTTATGACCTCGTCCATTAATACTCTAGTTATTTCCACTCCTGTATAGTCTTTACAGCTATGCATTCTTCTTCTACTCGTCCCTCCACCAGGCGCTAACTGCATGGTCCCATCGGATAGCTTATCATATAGAACCCCAAGCTCTTCATGCCATTTTATCACGTCAGGCCCATCTTTAACCAGTGCTTCAGCAAGCTCAGGCTTGTTTTCATAGTGTCCCCCACCTATAACATCAAGGTAATGGATAGTAGGACTATCATTTGGAGCATCTGCGGCTTGTATGCCTCCCTGACTCATCTTGCTGTTGGCATCTCCAAGTCTTAGTTTTTGTATTATTAGAATCTTATCTGGGGGGATGCCGTTAACATTTGCTATTATAGCTGCACTTAGACCTGCGCCACCAGCGCCAACTATCAGAACATCTACATCATAATTTATCTCATCTAGGTTTATTTTGTTAGGGTCAATTGATGGATGAGATTCTAGTATATCAGCTACTTCATGGGGCATGAGCTGCTCTTTACTTCTGCCAATTTTGAGTTCTCTTTTCTGTTCCATTTTCCAGTCCGGGTGGTAATCTTCCAGGATCTGTTGTTTTTCATCAGCAGTCATTGCTGGAAAACTTTTACCAACTCTGCTCCTTCTCGTTTTTTCTACTTTCAGTAGGCTTTCCTGCATATATTCTGGGTATCCACTTGTGTAATCGCTCATTCTAGAATCATCTCCCTGTTATTGTATAGATCTTGAAGTGTTTTCTTGTCTGCCTTCATGAGTTCTTTAATCTCTTTGTCGAACTTTCCCTCTTCAACTTCCTTTACTTTTTTTAAGACGTGTTCTGTTGGTCCATCTATGTACTTAGCGTGCAATCGTCTAGCCAACTGGCCTATATTATAGGGGACTATTTCTGCGGGGCATCTAACAGCACATAGTCCACAGCTTATACAGTCAAAGCTTAACTTCGCTGCTTTGGTTATATCCCCCCTTAAAGCAGCTTGTACATAGTCCATAACCATAATATCTTGAGGGCATGCTTTTGTGCAAGTGTTACATGCCAGACATCTTGATATTTCTGGATAATACTCTAGAATTGTGGATACGTCCGGGCGTATCTCATTTAAATCATATTTTATTTTCTCAGCAGGGCTGAATGGTATTTGAGCTATATACATGCCATCTTCTACAATTTTTTGGCATGCGAGTGCTCCTTCAAGCTTGTAGCTACCTTTTGTTCTATATATTGTTGCGCAAGCTCCGCAGTATCCTCCTCTACAACCAGCCCCCCTTGTAAACTGGTGTCCAGCGTACTCCATTGCTTTCATAATAGTTAGATCTGCAGGAACCTGGTGTTTTTTACCCATCACATAAATGGTTACGGTTTCTTGATTATCACTCATTATTTTACCTCCTTAATTAATCCTTTTTCTAACAAAATTGGGATCGGGTCAGGTTTATTTTCCGATAAAGCCATCTCTTCCTCACTTAACCCAAAAGCTATTGCCATGAATTGCGTGAAATAAAGCACAGGAATCGTCTTAAAACCTGGATATTTACTATAAACCATGTTTTGTATTGGTCCAAGATTATATTCGCAAAGAGGACATGCTGTGGCAACAACATCAGCTTTCGCCTCCATAGCTTGACTGAGAATTTTATAAGCCAAGTCTACAACAACATCTTTCATGTGCACTGTATTATAGCTTCCACAGCATTTTTGTTTGTGGGAAAAATCTACAACCTCAGCTCCAAGTGCCTTTAATAAATCTTCCATTATTGTTGGATTATCTGTATTATCGATACCTATTCCCCTTGGACGTAATAGAAGACATCCATAATAGGGGGCAATTTTTAGACCTTCTAGGGGGTTCTCAACTACTTCACTGACTTTTTCCCATCCATTTTCCCTTAAGATTTCAAGTAAATGCAGGATTTCGACTTTTCCACTATACTCGATGTCTTCTTTATACATCACATCTCTGATTTTCTGCCTCTTATCCTTGTCTGTGTTGAACGCTTGATTCGCTCTTTTTAGTGTATTATAACACATTGCACAAAGAGTTACCATTTTTTTGTTATCAACCTGATCTTGTTGCACTAGTTCCTCCACACGAATCATATTTCTTATAGGAGCAAGATGATGCATCACATCATCGCTAGCTAAGGCATGTACCGTACCACAGCAATTCCATCTCTCAGGCTCAACCAGTTCAATACCTAGGGATTTACTAACGGCAATAGTAGAATCTTCAAAGTTTTTGGCTGTACTTTTCAAACTGCATCCTGGATAATATGTAAAACGAGTCATGCCGTGAGCTTCCTCTGATTTGAAACTAGTGCTATGGGAGGTAGTTCTCTAAGTTCTTCTGGGCTTAGATCATCGAGTGTAAGGCGATTATACTTTTGTCTGAGAACTAGCTGTCTCAATGCTTCCATAACGTTCGCGATATCTATGCCTCTTGGACATCTTACCTCACAGTTAAAACAAGTGGTACAAACCCAGATTGTATTTGATTTCAAGGCGTCTTCCATTCCCATTTGCACCATTCTTATAATTTTGGATGGTAAATAGTCCATTTCTTCGGTCATGGGACACCCAGAGCTACAGGCACCACACTGGAAACATAGATCAATTTTTTCACCACTAAGCTCCTCAACGCGTTCCTTGAATTCAATATTCTCGGGTGTCATTCGTAGAAATAATCTGGACCTTGTTGATGACATCCTAACACTGTTTACATCGTATATATTATAACTTTCGAGTCTTGTTGGGATTTTTTAATTAATAATATTTTCTTTAATATATTAATAATATTAATTAATTTCTACCCATTTCACACTTATTTTTTGTTTTTTTGTTCCATTGTTTAGGCAGTTCCATTAATTTTGGTAATATGTACATAAAATTATCATTTCTAACTTTCTTTGATAAATGGGAAAGCCTCATAACTATAATTCCATTATTATTTATAGGATTTAAAATGGAGTACAAATTGAGAACACCAGTCCCAGAAGAAGATATTCGTAGACTAAAAACTGGTGATGAGGTTTATGTCACTGGTATTATTATAACTGCAAGAGATGAGGCGCATCTAAAAGCATTAGAACTATATGAGCAAGGTGAAAAACCTCCAGTAGATTTCAAAGGCAATGGCGTATTTCACTGTGGACCAATAATGAAGAAAAACAAAAAAGGAAATTGGGAAGTAGTAGCGGCTGGACCTACCACTAGTGCGCGTATGGAGATATTTCAAGACAAATTTATTGAGGTTTACAAGCCTGCAATTATTATCGGTAAAGGGGGAATGGGAGATAGAACAGCTAAGGCTTGTCAGAAATATGGTTGTGTATACGGTGCTTTTACTGGAGGTGCTGCTCTACTTGCCGCAAGGGGGATCACAAAGGTCAAAGATGTTTTTTGGTTGGAGGAATTAGGTATGCCTGAATGTTTATGGGTCTATGGTGTGAAAGATTTTGGCCCAATGATAATTACTATCGACACCCATGGAGGAAATTTAACTGCAAAGGTTGCAGAAAAAATATCAAAGAACAAACAGAAGATTTTAGCTCAAATGGAGGTTTAAGATGTTAGATAAGACTGTTGAAGATACAGCGGTAGAGCTTCTTAGAATCGCCGCAACAGAACTACCCGAAGAATACTTGGAAGAAATTAAAGAAAAAATGAACAAAACTAAGGGAACAGTTGGTAAATCGCAGTTAAAAAATATTTTAAACGATGCGGAGATCGCTCGTGAAGAAAGCTTACCAATGTGCCAAGACACGGGAATAGTAGCTTTTGTCTTGAAAGTAGGCGATGGTTTCCCAATTAGATCAAATCTAAAGAAAGTGTTACTGAGAGCAACACAAAGAGCAACACAGGAAGTCCCTCTTAGACCAAATGCTGTAGATATGTTCCAAGGTAATACAGGCAACAACATAGGTCTCAATGATCATGTTCCTATAATATACTGGGAGCTTGTCGAGGGAGATGATCTTGAGATTATTGCCATGCCTAAGGGAGGGGGAAGCAGCAATGTTGCCGCTCATAAAATGCTGAAACCTGGAGAAGGAATAAAGGGGGTTAAAGAATTTATTATAGAGTCTGTGGCAAATGCTGGTAGCCTAGGATGCCCTCCATATTTCATTGGAGTAGGAATTGGGGGCGGTGAAGACCTATGCATGAAACTAGCGAAGAATGCTCTTTTAAAACCATTCAAGGAAAGAAGTAACGACCCAAAAGTAGCAGAAATGGAAGAGGAATTACTAAATAATCTAAACAAGCTAGGAATTGGTGCAATGGGTTTAGGTGAAGGCCCAAGTGTGCTAGATCTACATATAGAGATGGCAGCCCGTCACCCTGCATCTTTACCAATTGGAGTTGTATTTAGTTGTTGGGCTCTAAGACATGCTCGAGCAAAAATTACTAAACACGGAAAAGTTACAATAGACAAAAACACCTAATTTTTTTAATAATTAATAATTAGAGTCTATATTGTTACAGTTATTGTCTCAGTGAGAATAATGATCCTTTTTTTTGAAAGATTTATAACTCGTAGTGAATTGATGGGTCTCATGCAGGTAAAAATAAAGATAATGGGTATACTAAAAAGAATAGTTGGTGTTGACGAGATTTTTTTTGAAGAGGAATCTGCAAATAGTGTTGAAGATTATATTAATTTATTAGTTATGAATTATCCTGCTCTTGAGAATGAATTATTTGATCCTTTTTTGAAAAACCCCTTACCTAACGCCTTGATATTGGTAGACGGGGTGGAAATAAATAACATCAAAGGAATCGATACTCCTATTAAAGATGGTTCTGAAATAGTTTTACTTTCAGTCACACATGGAGGGTAATATTTCTCATAAAGGGGGCTAACAATTATTGATAAAAAACTGTACCAGGTGTGGAAGGGAAAAATCAATTTACTTTCGTCCTTATTCAGGTGAACGTATATGCTCAAAATGTTTTAACGAAACTATCACTGAGAAAGTCAAACGGACAATTAACCGATTTAATTTTTTCGAATATGATAATCGAATAGCTATCGGTGTAAGCGGTGGAAAAGATAGTTTAGCTCTTCTAAAGATTTTGTGGGAAATTGAACAGGATAAACCTAAGTCTGAGTTGATAGCAATATCCATTGATGAGGGAATATCAGGTTATAGAGATGAGGCGCTAAGAATAGTTAAGAGATACTGTAAAGAATTCGATGTTGAAGTTTACATCGCAAGCTTTCAAGAGTTATTCAATGAAACCATGGACGAAATAGCTGAAAGGGACAGGGAATTAGGAACTTGTAGTTACTGTGGAGTACTCCGTCGTAAAGCATTAAATGTAGCTGCAAAGGAGGTTTCAGCTGATAGACTTGCGACAGGCCATAATCTAGATGATATGGCACAAAGCGTTATTCTAAATATATTAAGAGGAGATATTCAGAGAATTGAAGGATTTGAGCCAAGAGGAAAACACATAGAAACTTTTGTACGTAGAGTTAAACCCTTATGTGAAATCCCTGAAAAAGAAACTACTTTTTATGCGTATATTAATGATTTAGAGTTCCAAAATATTCCTTGTCCATATACTGCCGAAGCAATGAGAAATGATGTACGTCAATTCTTGAACATGATGGAAGTAAAAAGACCTGGGACGAAATATATAGTCTATCAGACTGGTATCAAGTTAAGACCGGAAGATCTAGAATCCAAAATTATAAATCGCTGCCAAATTTGTGATGCCCCCACAACGGGAAATATTTGTAGAGCATGTGAACTTACCAAGAAAGAGTAAATATTTTTACCATCAACTACAATCTAATATTGTGGAGTCTTTAATTAAGAAGGGATATTGTGCTTACTGCAAGACTGCCATAAGACCGATAATATATCAAGGACCACATCAAAAAACAAAAGCTAGATACTGCCCAAATTGTGGGGCTCAAATATGGACTGTTTGCGATTGTGGCGCTAATCTCAGATACGAGGATAGATTCTGTTCAGTATGTGGAAGTAGAAATCCGATTTATTTAGGAAACGATCCTGATTATTACGCTGACAGATCAAGAGAATCATAAAATCAACTTTTTTTCAAATTTATTGTAATTACTGATATAAATAAACCCATATATAAATAATAGATTTTATATAGAAAAAATATGAAAACAAATTATAATGCTGTTTAATTGAAAATTTTGAAACATCTAAATAAAATATAACAAAAAAATGTTGTTTAATGAGTTATTTTACTCTGTTATTGAACATAATTATTATATAGGATATAAATAAATGTATAATACACTAAGTGAAAATTAATGAGTCCTAGGAGATCTCGTTTTGAAATTTATCTCGATGTTTTAAATGAGATCAAAAATGGAGCTAATAAACCTACCCAGATAATGTACAGTTCAAACTTATCCTGGAGACCCTGTCAAGAGATACTGGAATCATTAACCAATCAAGAATTAATCATTGAAATTGATGGAGATGAAAAAGATAAACGAACAAAGAAAATCTATCAACTAACTCAAAAAGGGATAAATGTTATCAGATATTATAACAAGGCAAAAGATCTAGTTGAAATTCAAAGCCCAAAAGATTATGACAATTACTAACGTATAATATCATAAGACTTTATTACTATTAGAGTAAATTAGATTTAATTTTTCATATATTCCCGGAGTACAATAGTAGCAAAAGAACCCTTGGGAAGATCAAACTTTAGTACAATATTTTCTTCTAATTTTTGTGTAAGAATTTTGGGTAAAATTCTCCCAATTCTTCTTGTTCCCGTCACCTTATTTTTTACAAGTTGACTTAAAGAAACATTTGCATTTTTTAATATCTCGTCTTCAAGTATCTTTGAATCATGTTTAGCTTCAGACATTTTATAACCATAGATAGGCGCTGTAAAGCTAATTTCTTTGCCTTTATATCGCTGTTGCGCTTTTACAGGATCATCTACCCAGAAAATACCCCCTGTGTCATGTTTTTTGGCTATATCCCCTTTTAGCATCTTGTAATAGAGTCCTTTATTGATTCTCTCAGTTAAGTATTTATTACAAAGATAACTCTGATAACTGCTAATCAAGTATCTTCTAAGCCATTTATTGTTAATCCATTTTTCACCATTTAGGATCTGCCATCCTGTAACGATGTTTTCGCCTTCTTTACCTGTTCTTTGTTCACCGTAAAAGTTTGGTAATCCTGATTCATGTATTCTGGCAGTAATTTTTCTTGCTAATCTATATGCTTCATTTACGCCCGTATCAATTTCTGTGATAGTTATTTTGAATCTATTACCCAGTAGATGACCAGTTCTAAGTTTATTTTTATGATATTTAGCCCAATTTAAATCTATTTCAATGTTCTTATGAATCATATTTTCAAGTTCTTTAACTGATCTATTCTCATTTTGTAGAAGAATACTGAAAACCTGAGTTGTTCTAGCTTCTTTATCTTTCAGCCCTGCGTGACCTATATAATGATAAGGCAGATTGAATAGCTCTGCGAGTTCTTTTTGTATTTCCCTGGTTGTTTTATTTTCTTTTGTAATGGAAACGTAGAGATGTTGTCCCGTTCCTTCGGGTTCATATAGTGGTATTTCCTCTACCTCAAAATGGCTTGGCTTTTGTTTTATTTTTCCACCAATTCCGGAAAATTTTTCTGTTAGGTATGGTAGAGTTAGCTCAAATTTTGGAACGGGCATTTCTATTCACCGATAGATTGATAACTTGTAGGTTATCTATCTGGGCTCCAGTCAGGTGTTTTCCATGGTAATGCTTTATTTTGAAGGTATGCCTCTATAGGTTCTTTATAGGGATAGAGGGCCACAGCACCTCCTGTATGTAAAAATAGGACGTTATGGTTTTTGTTTAATTCTTTTTTTCTTATTAGATCAATTAAACAGGCCATAGAAGTCGCGGTGTATACAGGGTCGATCATTATACCTTCTGTCTGTGCCATTATTTTTACAGCTTCCAGTTTTTGTTCAGAGACGAACCCATATCCGCCACCTTTATAGTCCGTATAGATACTCAAATCTTTAGGCTTAAAGTTAAAATCTAATTCAAATGAAATTTTTGACTCATCAATAATTTTACTTACTTTTTCTATCTGTTCTTTTTTCTCGTCCCAACCTACTGTAGCTCCTATAATATTGATATTTGTGTTGAATGCTTTTGCACCCATTACTAATCCGGCTTGTGTTCCGCCTGAACCAGTTGCATGTACCAGATAATCGAAATGTATTCCTTTTTTGACTGATTGATACATCAGTTCAAGCATTGCATTTAGATAGCCTGCTGCTCCAAGGGGGATTGAACCTCCTATTGGGATATAATATGGATTATGTCCCTTTTTCTTCAACTCATCTATTTCCGATTCGATCGAGGACGTGAAGTTCTCAGATTTTACTACTTCTACCTCAGCGCCTGTCAACTTATGTAAAAGATGATTTCCATCCCACGCCTCTCCATCGTAGCCTTCTTCTGGTCCTTTTTTAATTAATTTAATTTTCATCCCTAATTTTTTTGCTGCTGCTGCCGTCTGTGTGCACCAATTACTGTGGAATCCGGCCCCTGTAACAATATAGTCTGCTTTTTTATTGAGTGCATCTGCCATTATATATTCGAGTTTTCTAGTTTTATTCCCCCCGAAGGCTAGACCAGTGAGATCATCCCGTTTGATCCAAATTTTTGGTCCATTGAGGGTTTTCGTCAAGTTTGGTAAGGGTTGTATTGGGGTGGGAAGTGATGCAAGCTTTATCCGGGGTAAATTGTTGAATTTCATTGCTGTTATCTTGAATTGGATTCATCCAATATAACTTTGAGGATTAATTCCATTTTGCTAGCTTTTTCTCATCGTTGAGCCAAGTATCGATATTCTTAATATCAGTCTCTCTCTGTTCAGCAGCTGCTTCCATCATCTTCTCAATTTCCCTTTGTTTATATTTTGAGTAGTTTTCAAGGTGTACAAAGTCGTTTGGACCCTTATCAAAAGACATGGATCTCAAGTAATCCATTTTATTTAAAGAAATATCAAGCAGCCAGATCGAAAATTGGTCGTACATTTCTTCATCATTTCTTATCATGTGTTTGATTAAAGGGAGAATTTCTCTTTTAACCTCATCCGTTGAGGCATGACATTTTTTTGCCAGATTTTTAGTGACGCTATCAAGTCTTCGTCGCTGATGGTAAGTGAATATGTACCTCCATTTAGTCTGTGGTTCTCTATAATAGGGTAAAATCCATACATTCCTACCATATATCCAATTAGCTCCAATTCCCCTCAGATTTTTATTTAGTTGGCTCCATTTATCTTTTCCAAGCCATCTATTGGATTTTATCAGTATTCCTTCTGGTATCTCACTGGTAGATATTGCACTGGGCTCTAAGCCAACGCTTCGAATTGAATGATTGAGTTGCTCTTTATATCCTTCTCCCTTTGATTTTTCCCTACTGAAGGCAATCCCTCCTGTGATGAGATCGAAAAAATATTTTAAGAGCCTCCAATTACCTGACTTGGCTCTATTTTGATAAATATCAGCCTTCGCCAATTTTTCTAAAGCATCAAGCCTCTCACTTGGCTCATCCAAGACTATGGGAAGGTTTTCGTAAATCCAATCATAAAGATCATCATATTTGATCATGCACTGGTTAATTGTTTGTCTAGCCTCCCAGAAATTTCTTGATGTAAATATTTTGTTTAGAATATTTGGAGTATAATCGAGTTTATCGCGTTTTTCCAATACTTTAATGTCGACTAGTTCCACATTTTCTTTGCCGCAAGCAACTATCTCAAGATCATTTATTGCTGAACGAAGGTCGCCGTTACTTTTTATGGCAATCTCGGTTAAGACCTCCGGGTTCACTGTTATTTCCTGTTTTTCTGCTAATTGATTGAGTTTGAGAGTTATTTCTTGATGTTTTAGTGGTTTGAATTCTATGCTTTTCGCTTTCTTTAGTACGGATCTAAATCGACTTTCCATGTTTTCCTCAATGGTATTTGCTACGAGGATCATTGGTGATGTAGTTTCTTCGATAATGTTTGATATTGCAGATATTCCACCTCTGTCTTGTGAACCACTTAACCCGTCCATCTCGTCAATTAAGATTAATCTTTTCTTTCCGAATAAGGTGATGTTTTGTTTCACTGTTTTTCCTAAGTCCTCTTCTAATGTTCCCTTATTTCGTTTATCACTGGCGTTTACCTCTATCAATTCAAAATCATGTTCTTTTGCGAGGACTTCTGCTATTGAGGTTTTACCTATTCCTGGTGGTCCATAAATAAATAGTGCTTTCTTTCTTGGTGGTTTATTTTTCCACTTTTTTAACCATTTTTCTACTTCTGATACCGCTCTTTTGTTCCCAACAAAATCTTCTCTTTTTTCAGGTCTATATTTATGAGTCCAAGGTTGGTTCTGAGTCACCTTTTTTCTTCACCAATTATTGATAAATGTCCGAGTAAGGTTGCTAACTGGATTTCAGCCCTTGAACCCTGGGTTAAACGATAGTCTATTTCACCAATAACGTCGCTTATATGTACTTTTGTTGGCTCGTTTAACGTCGTATCTTTCATTATTTCCCTGTACACTATTCTTAGAATATCCTCAGGTGCTAAACCTCGGTCTATCAAGAGCTCTCTTAAAGCTTCTCTTGATTGTAGAAAGCTACCATCTAAGGCTAACTGGATCATCGAACGAATCTTATCTGGGCTAATATTGCCTAGAATATTATAAATTGCCAGGTCATCGATGCATTTGCCGCTTGCAGCTGCTGCTTGAAGTAGATTCGTCGCCTTCCTTAAATCGCCTCCACTAGCCTGATATAAGGCATCTAACCCTTCTTCCATTAATTCTAAACTTTCCTTTAAAGCAATGTTATTTAGATATCTTCTTGTATCACTTTCTTCGAGAGGAGAGTATCTTAAGATACTGCACCTGCTTTGTATTGGATCAATAATATTTTCACTATAATTTCCTATAAGGCAGAAACGGCATGTTCGAGTATAAATCTCCATCGTTCTACGGAGGGCATGTTGTGCTTCACTTGTTAGGTGATCTGCCTCGTCCATTATTAGTATCTTGAAACTAACTGGTGATGCTATGGCAGCGGTACGAGCAAAGTTCTTAACCTTGTCCCTTATTACGTTAATTCCTCTTTCATCACTAGCATTTAATTCTAGAATGAAATTTCTGTAACCTGGACCATAAAGATCCCTAGCCAAAGCAAGTATACTTGTAGTCTTACCTACTCCAGCGGGCCCAACTAGCAATAGATGGGGTAAGTTTTTTTCCTGTACAAATGTCTTTAACCTAGATACAATCTCTTCCTGATTAATTATCTCATCAAGATTACCAGGTCTATATTTTTCTGCCCACATACCACTACTCATCACATTCACTTTACCCATCTAAAGAAAACCCAGTTTTTATTTCCTTCTAAAATCCAATATAGGCCCCTCTTCTGCGAAAATGCTAATTTTCGACAATATTTTTTAATTTTTTAAAAATTGAAACACATTCACAGTGAATACAAATTTCCTTCGTTCCAACATATTTTAATTTATCATAAAGAAGATCTTTGATAAGCTCTAATTTGTCTAATGCGAGAGATGTTCTTAGCAGTTTTCTTTTTACATAAAACATCTGACTTACTTTACTCTCAAATAATTCCTTGAATTCTACAGGTAAATTCCTGTAATTATTGGCCTCTTTGAATATTTTTTTCATTAAGGGAAGGACATCCTCAATAGTTTCTTCAATTAAGTTATTATCTAGAACAGGTTCGTAATTGTAATTTATCTTCGGTTTTAATTGATTATTGAATATCTCAGTATCATTAAGGTATGTATCTGTTGTTTTTATAATTTTAATCCATTGTTCCTTCTCTAAGTTAGATAAGACTTCGGCTATTTGACTAATATTCATTTATATTGACCCTAGGGGCGAGAATTATTGTTTAATAATTAATTTTAAATCTTACGATAAAATGATTAAAATTATTTTAGTAGGTTAATGTTTAATTTAATATATAGTTAATTAATCTGAGGGTTCTATTTCGATTAAGTCGTTAACCACGTTATAATATCTTAATACACTTTCACCTTTAGAGGTAATTTCATATATTCTTCTTGTTCTTTTTTTCCCTTTACTTAAGACTATTTCATCAACAAGACCTTGTTCTGATAAAGAACCAAGAATTTCTTTTAGACTCTTCCAGGATAAATTTGCGCTATACATTATTCGTGTTGGTTTACATTCACCATCTTTAATTTGTTTGAGAACTTCAACAGATAACTGGAATTTTGACCTTCTTGCGCTCAAATTGTTTTGAAGATGTCGTAAAATTAGTAAAAGGATTATCCACAATTATTATCTTTTATTAATCCGAACTTGTAAAATAGTTTAATCATATTTAATTTGAATACATTACAGTTTTACGTTTTAGAAATTCAGGTTTATGTGAATAAAAGATCAAGTAGTTAATAACATATTTTCAGGTTATATTGCTGTTTTTGTTGCTCCGCCATGATGTGTAAGCCTTGGCCGAATATTTACGACCAGTAGCTTGTCGGGTCCTAGATTTGATTTATCAGAACGAATTATTGCTTGTCCTGTGTTTAATTCGTGAGGGGGAATAGGAGTTCCTTCGACGATTTGATTCAAGAGACTACTGCTTATGATATCGCTTTTGTGGAATATTTTAATGTCACTTCCTTTGATAATTTTTGGATCTACATCCTCAGGGAAGTGTGTATCCAACATTAACCATGTGCCCGCATGTCGTTTTTTTCGTACCAGATAGCTAATATAATCTGTAAAATCTTTACTGAGACCTTTTCGGAGATAATCATGGGCTTCATTTATTACAAAAACAAATTGTTCTCTTTCTGTGTTCTCATCGTTTAATATTGCAGATATCACTAATATCATAACGCTGAAAACATCATCTGGCTCCATCATAATTTTTCTGAGATCAAAAATATTTACTCCTCCCATAACCAGATCATGAATAAAATCTCCAGCTTCCAAGTATTCCTGAAGAGTTTCAAGCCTCATGCTTGCAAAACTTTTCTGATTTAGATTGAGGTCACTTGCATCAATGTGTTTTCTAATCATATTTAATCCAAAGTTTTTTTCATATTGAGTTTTCTTGATTATTTGGAAGATCTTTTTAACGTACATTGATCCACTTTTTTTCCCTATGCTTAGAACATATGGCCAGTCTTCTGCAGTTAGTCCATGAGGAGAAATTCCTATAGGAAAGACTCGAGTTCCATACTCTTTTTCGAATTTTCGTCTTTCATTTAAATACACAAAAGGATCTAAAAATATTCTCAATTTTGAAGCGTTTATTACGTGCTGAGGTATGACATTATAATCATCTTCAAGAATTTCTGTTTCTTTATTATTTTGATTCGGGTGAATTATACTCCAAAATTCTGACCGCATATCTTCTCTAGGTTTGTGAAATAGTATTATTGTTGCGGGTTTCTGTACATTGCTAATATTTGGAATAGATGTTTTTAGGAGCATTTCAGAAATTACACCAATTGTATACCCTTTTCCACTCCCTTGTTTTCCAGAAACAAATACTATATGAGGTTCATTTAGATCAACGCCTACTGGAGTACCGTCTGATTTTCCAATAATTCCCCACTGGATTGGGTTTTTCTCTGTTCCTATATATATTTCCGGAATATTTTCATATGATCCAGCAACTAGAGGAGTTTGAGGGGATTCTGTAACATTATTAAGAGGGGGTAGAATAGATGGTTCTTGATACATTTGTTCGGGGTGTTCAATTACTTGGGGATTAAAGTAAAATGTTTCTGTTTCTTTTGATAAATCTTGGTCATTGAAATTATTAAATGGTTCATTTTGTAAATTAGGTTCTTTAACCGATGTATCTTGATTCTCTTTCTTCTCCTTTAACCATATAGCTGTGATTCTGGTTAGATAAACCATGATCGATAGTGGAAACGAGATAAAGCAAAATTTTTGAATAGTACTTAGTTGAATTAATCCTTGAAACGGATTAAATTCTAAAGGATATAATAAGTTTAGATCAGTATAAATGAAAGAATCAAGTAAAACATGAATCCAAATACCGGAAACTGATGAAATTATTGTCTTTTGTATTGTTGAGCTGTGGTCCAGTTTAGTTTCAATTTTTATTTTTTTCCCATATTTTCGGAAAGTTATAACTAATAAAGCTAAGATAAAACCAATTACAGTTCCTAAAGTTAGACTGTGGAACCTTCCATGTAAGTTTAGTTCGCTGTTCGTTAAAATTATCGTTAATGGTTCTAAGTCCAGTACAATATTTGCTATCAGGAATGTTGGGATGTCTACTAAAGGGTATAGTATTAAAGCAATCAACAGGGCTGGTCCTAGATGGTAAGGTGTAAATGGCATCTACAACTTATTTGAAACTGTACATATAAAATCTAAGAATTAAAATAAATTTGTAAATGAGATTACAAGAAATTATTTTTCTTTTTTGATAATAAATATTCATGAATAGAATTTGCTGCTATTTTTCCAGCACCCATAGCACTGATTACCGTTGCGGCTCCACTCACAACGTCTCCTCCAGCGTAGACTCCCTCTAAAGAAGTTTGCATGGTCTCCTCATCTGTAATAATTGTTCCCCAGCGGGTTACTTCTAATCCATCAGTAGTCTGTTGAATTATAGGATTGGGGCTTTGACCTATGGCAATTATTACGTTATCTATAGGTATTTTATATTCGCTTTTTGGAATTTCAATAGGTCTTCTTCTCCCAGATTCATCTGGTTCACCCAGTTCCATTCTTATTAATTCAATTTCTGAGACATTTCCTCTTCCATTTCCAATGAAACTTACTGGGTTAACAAGAAGATCAAAAATTATTCCCTCCTCTTCGGCGTTCTCTACTTCTTCATGTCTTGCGGGGAGTTCATTTCTGCTTCTTCTATAGATGATGTGTACTTCTTCTGCTCCAAGTCTCAAACTAGATCTTGCGGCGTCCATCGCGACGTTTCCTCCACCTACTACTGCGACCCGTTTTCCTATATTGATGGGTGTGTCATATTTGGGAAATTCGTATGCCTTCATTAAGTTTGTTCGAATTAAAAACTCATTGGCTGAATATATACCCGCTAAATTTTCTCCTGGTAAACGAAGGAATCTTGGTAGTCCTGCACCGCTTCCGATGAATACTACTTCGAAACCTTTATCGAATAACTCATCGATTGTAAAGAGTTTTCCAATCATATTATCTAAATGAATTTTAACTCCCAGATTCTTGATGTAATCTACTTCAGCTTGTACAATTTCTTTTGGTAATCGAAACTGAGGTATTCCATACATTAGCACTCCACCTGCGACGTGAAGTGCTTCGAATAATTCTACTTGATGCCCTTTTTTGGCCAGCTCAACTGCTGTTGTTAACCCTGCGGGTCCTGAACCTACTACGGCAACTTTATGTCCTGAAGACTTGGGCATGTCTGGGATACTGACTCCTTCAGCTCTTTCAACATCTGCAACAAATCTTTCAAGTCGCCCTATTGCTATTGGATCTCCTCGTATTCCTAAAATACAGTATTTTTGGCATTGATTCTCCTGGGGGCATACTCTTCCACATATTGCTGGTAGTGCATTTGTCTCTTTTATTCTCCAAGCTGCTTCTATGAATTTTCCTTCTTTTATCAATTGTATAAAACTGGGTATATCGATATCGACAGGGCATCCTTTCCTGCATTGAGGGTTCTTGCAGTTTAGACATCTCTCAGCTTCTTTTATTGCCAGTTCTTTTGTATATCCTCTTGCAACTTCCAAGAAGTTTTTTACTCTTTCCTCAGGAGACTGTTTTGGCATTTCTGATTGAGGTTCGTTAAAAGCCATTATTCATTCACCTCTCTATTGTAAACAACCATTGCGATTTTTTCTTGAGGATTATAGATTCTCATCCGCATGATTAACTCATCAAAATCAACTTTATGGCCATCGAATTCAGGTCCATCAACACAGCTGAATAGAACTGATCCTCCTACAGTTACTCTACATGCTCCACACATTCCCATTCCATCAACCATTATGGGAAAAAGATTTACTTTTATTGGAGTATCATATTGCTCAGTTTTCTCACTAAGATATTTTTGTAAGCTTGTGGGACCTATGGTCAAAACCTGATCAAACTTTCTGATTTCTAAAAGTTCATCAACAATATCCAAGCCCATAAGACCATAGCTTCCATCATCGGTACATATATACACTTCATCTGCAATGGCCTTTACTTCATCCTCTAGCATTACATGATCTTTATTCCTGAACCCATAAACTGCTGTAACGTGGTTACCAGCTTCTTTCAACGCCTCAATCTGATATTGCATAGCGCCAACGAAAACCCCTCCGCCAACGCAAAGGATTTTACCATAATTTTTTATCTCAGTAGAATTACCTAAAGGACCTGCAAAATTAAGGATCTCATCCACTTCATTAAATTTACCTAATTCAGTACTTGATTTTCCTACCTCCGCTAAATATATTATTACAGATCCTTTTTCGGGATCATTACCAGCAATAGTTATAGGGATTCTCTCTCCAGTCTCATTTGCTCTTATTATCACGAATTGACCTGGCTTAGCTTTGTGGGCAACTGCTGGAGCATGCACCTCAAACATTTTGATGTTGGGGGTAAGTTCTTTTTTAGCAATTATCTTGTACATGCATTCACCACGTTTAAACGAATCTCATTAGAGAGACATTGCCACTTAATAAAATTGAGGTTATTGATGTCTATATTCAATTAATCCGCTATGTTTCGAATACATAAATTAAAAAAAGGTTGTATTGAGATTATGTCCATAGTCCTGGTACGTCGCCCCAGATAGCATCATACCAGTCTCCTTCAGTTATAGTTTCGCCTTTCACAATTATTTCATGTAGATTTGTAAGAAGCTTATGATGCCTTTTTTCATCCGCCATAATAGCTTTTAAAAGTAGCTCTAATTTCTTATTTTCAATAGTAGGCAATTTTTTCTCTAATTCATCAATTACAGCTTCCTCTAATTTTATATGTCGCTCGATAACTTTTCTTTGCTTTTCCATCATTTCCTCATTGAGGGGTTTTGTGGATTTTGTAAGAAAAGCTATACCAGAACGATACATATCAGCATGTTTTGACGAGTCGAGGGATATTCCCCTCAGAGCCATCTGTACAGCCTCGTTATCAAGTTCCTCAAGGGTATCATTAACAGACTTGACTATGCTGTTCTCGAGTTCTATTTGGTCCTCAAAAAATTCAACAAGATCCTCTGACATTTAAAACACCAGGTTAAAGTTATGTATTAAGGGTTATAAATCTTAGACTTTCCCTAAGGTCGCTACATATATAGCAAACTGGTCTTCTCCATTAACACCAAGCAGTTTATTTAACTCGTCGTCGTTAAACGCTGCGATGGCGCAGACCCCTGCATCAATGTTCATCGCAGATAGGTATAGATTTTGGCATACATGTCCTGCGTCTAAATGCATATAGCGGTAACTTCTCTCACCGTACCTCCACATCATCCGGTAGGCAACAACAGTCCATATAAAAGTCACAGCGGATTGCATTATAAAACGTTGATTAAAGCAAGCTTTGGTTATTTTTTCAGCTATATCTAGAGATATGTTTACCTCTTGGAGCTTGTGATCTATTGCAAGAAACCTGTAAAGTCCCGGTTTGAGATCTTCAACATTATTTACTAGAATAAAGGTCTCGAAACAATGTCTAGCCCCCGCACTTGGAACTGTTCGTAGAGTAGCTGGTCTTTGTATCACCTGTTTAACTCCCTGGGTGCTCCAAAGTAAATAGCTGAGTTCTTGTTTTGATATCGGTTTCTCAGAATACGAGCGTTTACTTATTCTATTATCGATTACCTCGTTGATAGTTATCTCTCTTAGCTTTATTTCGTGTGGATCTGGTAATTCGTGGATATTTTTATTTGTAGGAGGTAATTCAAGGGGCGGTTGAGGAAGTCCCTTTATCTGATCTGATTTTTCGAGATATTGATACTTTGTTTTCTCCATGAATTCCCTGCCAATTCCTTTTACCATTTATGTCACCTATTTTGTTATGAAATGAATATTTATGTGTAATAAAAATGCTAATAAAAAAATAAAAAGTTAGAGGATTTTATGCAAAGTAACCCTGAGCAATCATTGCGTCAGCTACTTTCATGAAGCCTGCGATGTTTGCACCTAGAACATAGTTACCTGGCTCGCCGAACTGTTTTGCTGTGTCATAGGCGTTCTGATGTATGTTGACCATTATGCTGTGGAGTTTATCGTCTACTTCTTCGCGGTTCCAGAAATATCTCTGACTGTTTTGAGCCATCTCAAGTCCTGAAGTTGAGACTCCTCCGGCGTTTGCTGCTTTTCCTGGTGCAAATAGTACACCTTCTTGTTGGAAGGCTGTGACTGCTTCTGGTGTACATGGCATGTTTGCTCCTTCACTTACTGCTATGACATTGTTATCTATTAATTTCTTGGCGTCTTCTCCATTCAGTTCGTTCTGAGTTGCGCATGGCATCGCTAGGTCTACATCGTAAACCCATGGTTTCCCATCTTTAACGTATTCAAGATTATATTGTTCTGCGAACTCACTGATTCTACCTCTACGTACGTTCTTAAGCTCCATGACGTAATTCCATTGTTCCTTTGTTATTCCATCAGGCATATAGACACATCCATCTGAGTCACTCATGGTTACGACGTCTGCGCCTAATTGCATATTCTTCTGTGTTGCGTATTGAGCTACATTTCCTGAACCGCTGATTGCTACCTTTTTACCTTTCAAATTTTCGTTAATCGTCTTCAGCATCTCTTGGGCAAAGTAGGTTGCTCCGTATCCAGTTGCTTCAGGTCTTATGAGGCTCCCACCCCATCCCCAGCCTTTTCCAGTAAATACGCAAGTTCCATGTAGATTCATAATTTTTCTATAAGCTGCATACATATAGCCAATCTCACGTGCACCAACACCTATATCTCCTGCTGGAACGTCAGTAAATTGGCCTAGATGCCTGTACATCTCGGACATGAAGCTGTGGCAAAAGTTCTCTACTTCTCCATCAGTTTTTCCATGGGGATCGAAGTCTGATCCACCTTTACCTCCACCCATTGGCAGGGTTGTAAGGCTGTTTTTAAATGTCTGTTCGAAACCTAGGAATTTTAGGAGACCAAGATATACGGTATGGTGGAACCTGAATCCACCTTTATATGGTCCGATAGCACTATTGAATTGTACTCTGTATCCTCTATTTACTTGAATCTCGCCATTTCTGTCTTTCCATGGAACACGGAACTGGACTATTCTCTCCGGTTCAACGATTCTTTCTAAGATCTTGTGTTCCTTATATTTCGGAAATTTTTTTATAGCGGGTTCAAGGGATTCCAAAACTTCGAGAGCAGCCTGGTGGAACTCCTTTTGTAAAGGGTCCTTCTCCTTAACGCTCTCATAAACGCTTTCAATGTATTTATCCAAAGGACTTCACCTAGTAAGTCGCTTGTGTAGACTACTATATGGTATATATAGCTTGTGTGAATTATAGTCTCTGAGTATATACTATAATTAATTATAGTTCAAAGAAATTACTTCTGTTAAAGAGTACATAAAAGATAAAGTGAGGTTTTATTTTTCTAAATCTATCTGTTTTATTTCGATGTGATTGCTGGCTATTTTATTTGTGAACTGAGTTGCCAAATTAGCGAACCTATCAGGTTCACAGCTATTGACGTTATAGACCTCCATTCTCTCACTTCCTATTCCTAGTACATCAAGAGTTTTCTTCATGTAACGGATTCTCTCCTCTGCTTTCTTGCTGCCATCAATATAATGACACTGATCCTCTGGGCAAGCAAATACTAGTACTCCGTCTGCTCCTTCATCGAAGGCTTTCATAAAGTGTAGAGCATCAAGTCTACCTGTACAAGGGACTTTAAGTATCCTGACGTTATGAGGTATCTTCATACCCATCTGGTTGGCTAATTCAGAAGCATAACCCGCTGCACCCTCACAGGCAAAAGCAACTATTACTGGATCTTCCTTTTCATCAAGCCATTTTAATGGTTTTAATAGGCCTTCCACTGCTGGAATAACTTGTTCATCTCTGAATAAGCGTAATTGCATAGCCGCTACAGGACATGTTGCCGCACAAATCCCACAACCTGTACACGCCTCTATGTTTACCACTGGCTGACCGAAACTGCTCCAGTCTATCGCTTCGAAGGGGCAAGCACTAACACATGCGCCACAACCAACACAGATATCGTCCTGAACTACTGCTTTGGTAAGTTCTATCTCAAGTTCTTTTTTACTTAAAATATTGACTGCTTTTTTTACAGCATAAAGAACCTGATTCATGGAGTGCTGAATGTCCATGGGTCCTTGGCAGGCACCGCAGATGAAAATACCTCCAATGTTCGTTACAACAGGTCCCAGTTTTGGGTTTTTCTCATAGAAGAAACCATCAGCATTAAGATCAAGACCTAATACTTTTGCCAGTTCACAAGTTTCTGGATATGGTTCCATACCGTTACTGAGTACTATCATATCAGATTCTATTGTTTGGGCTTGCCCATATTCGTTTTCGTAGTGGAATATTAAGCCCTCGTCTCCTTTTTCTACGTCGCCTGCTTCTCCTCTTATAAGCCTGACTCCTTTTTCTTGTATTTCGTAATACATTTCTTCGTAGTCTTTTCCATTTAGCCTAATGTCTTTGTGTAATATTGTAACTTCTGTCTTAGGCCACCGATTCTTGATATCTAAAGCATGTTTAACTGCTATTCCACAACAGATCCTGCTGCAGTATTCATGGATACGAGGGTCTCTAGATCCTACACATTGAATCATAATTATTCTTTCAGGGATCTTTCCATCATTTAGTTTTGTTACAACTCCTCCAGTTGGACCACTTAAGTCTGTTAACCGTGCTAATTCAAGTTGAGTTATTACATCTTCATAAGTTCCATACCCATGCATTCCTTTTGGGTCAAATAAATCAAAACCTGTGGCTACAACTACTGTACCTACCTTAAACGTCATTGTTTCCGCTTTCTTATCTAAATTGATAGCGCCTACAGGGCAGACTTCAACTAACTCCTCTGGGTTTTCGCAGTTTTCTAAGTCAAGGTAGTATACTCTGGGGAGGCTCATGTTATTGGGTATGTATACCGCCTTTCGTTTACTTAATCCTAGATCAAACTCATCCGGAACCTCACCTTTGCATATCTCGGCACATTTTCCACACCCGATACATTTATCCGGGTCTATGTACCGAGGCTTCGTTTCAATTGTAGCAGTAAAATTACCTATATTACCTGTAAGTTTCTTAACTCTTGATAAGGTGTGTATCTCAATATTTGGATCTTTGGCTACCGGGCTTCTGTACATGCATCTCCTATGCAGTTCGCCTTCAAAGGGTGCTATACAGTGACCACAATCCATTGATGGGAAACAGGTTCCCAGTTGAGGTGTTTTCCCACCCAGAAATGGTTCTTTTTCTACTAGATGGACTTTATATCCGTTATCAGCTATTCGTGTTGCTGCTTCCATTCCAACTATTCCTCCTCCAATAACTAGAGCTGCTGGTTCAATTGGAACTTTTTCAACAGGGATCTCTTCGAGGCTTCCAACTCTGTTTACCGCTGATCTCAGGAGAATTTTTGCTTTCTCAACAATGGCTGTATCAGATACTTCTGCCGCGCATAGTTCGCTAATATCAATAACTTCGATGAAAAACTTGTTAATGCCCATATCAATTGCTGCTTGTTTGTAGGATTCTTTGAATAATCTAGGTCTACAGGAGGCTAAAACAACCCGATTAAGATTGTTTTCCTCAATAAAGCCCTTGAAGTTTAATATATCCTTCTCCCTCGGTTCATAGAAGCCACTATCCACAGCAACTACGTTTTCCAGAGTCTTAGCGTAGATAGATAGCCCACCAACTTTGGCAAAGGTATCAGGGCTTTTCCCCCAAGGGGATACTACTACTCCTATTCTCATCATGGGGCCTCCTCTATTTGGTTTTCAAGTTCTATTAATGCATTCAAGAATTGATTCACCATTGTCCCACTTGATTCTAATATTTTTATTGGGGTTTGTATTCCCGTCGAGTTGAAAAACTCTACAATAATTTGCATCTGCCCTTTGCTTCTCTGTGTTCCCTTTAAGAAGTGGCATCTTTCTTTAACACAGCCTACAAGCAACACAGCTTCAACCCCTGCTCTGACTGCCTTTAATACATTTCTTAGACTGAGATTACTCATACAGTTGACGTAGATGGGTATATAGTTGCTTGTGTATTTGTAGTTCTCGAATCCTGTAGTGTCCAGCAAGTTATATCCACAGTCGTCACATAGAAAGCTCATTATCAATGGTTTTCCCTCTGGGCGGTTTTTTATTATCGCGTTTATCTGTGTGTCAATTAGGTCAAACCCATATGAAGGAGTCTCTATTGCGTGGGTTGGGCAGCTACTGACGCATAGCCCGCAGGAGACACATAATTCTGCATCCCATTGAGGATAATCGTCTTCAGGTATGGTTATTGCTCTGTAGGGGCATACGCTTCTACATATCCCACATTTTCCACAGTGCTCTTCTATAACCTGTGGATGGTTCTTTTTTTTATTCACATAGTTTTCTAGATGAGATCCTGTCATGAAGGCTGCTGCACCTGCTTGTGCAATGCTATCTGGGATGTTTTTTGGACCTGTGCATGTTCCTGCGATGTAAACTCCGGGTATTCGAGTTTGAATATTCGCTACTTTTTCATCCACAGCTTTATAGAATCCTGAATCAGCTAATTCTATGTTGAATATTTCAGCAATTTTCTCTGTACCCTCTGGACGGATCATACCTGTAGAGAGTACGAGAAGATCTGATTCAAGTCTTTGCGGGTTTCCCATACCATCATCATATGTTATTACTATTTCCTCGCCTGAAGGTATGACGTTACTTATGTCTCCATGTATGAATTCAATTCCCATCTCTTTTGCATCATTATATAACTCTTCAAACCCATAGCCACTTGCTCTGATATCTCGGTAAAGAATACTAATATCTGCGTCGGGATTCTGGAATTTTTTCACTAAGGTTGCATGTTTAATGGCGGCGAGACAGCAATATTTGCTACAGTATCTATTATACTCAGGATCTCTGCTACCAACACATTGAATCATGACTATTTTTTCTGGTTGATCGTTTTGCTTTGGTCTGAGGACCTTTCCTCCAGTAGGTCCTAAAGGATCAAGCATTCTGGCAAGTTGATATTGTGTTATTACATTATCTAGGCCATATCCCCATTTGGGTATTCCAGATGGATCAAAATTATTAAACCCAGTAGCAAGTATTACAGCTCCAGCTTCAATTGTTTTCTCGCATATTTTTTCATCAAAGTCCATGAGACCTGCGGGGAAGACGCTTGAGCAGCTTCCACATTTGGTTTCCATTATAGTCATTAAATTTTCCTTTTTATCAGCTTGGGGATAAATGAGACGATGTTTTCCATCTCTAGTCTGCACTACTTCAGTTGGGTGACCTTTTTCTCTAGTAGGTCTTACATCTAGATCAAGTGGTTTCTTTTCTAGAGTGATAATGTGTCCTTTGGAAGTTTTTACTGCTTCTTTTATTTCTGTAGAAACATGATAAGTAATTCCCTTCTTGGTGAGAAGCTCTATCATTCGTGGCCCACGTATGCACATCATACAGTCTTCTTCAGGATGAGTTTTACTGATAAGAGGCATAACTCCTCCAATTGTTGGATTTTTCTCAATAACATGTACATTATATCCTTGATCAGCCAACTCGCTAGCTGCTGTAAGGCCAGCTATACCGGATCCTACTACAACAGCATCTTGATACCTCTCAAATGTTAGTATCTCTTGAGGTTCTAAGTATTTTAATTTCTCAAGAGCTGAAGAAATTAACATCTTCGCTTTATCTGTTGCAGAACCTACGTCATCGTGTACCTGTGCAAGTTGCTCTTTAATATTGACAAGAACCAAGTTATCAGGATCATATCCTGCTCCTTTCATTATCTCCTCGAGAGGCTGCATGCATACGGTTCTTGTACAGGCAATAGCTAGAAGCTTTTTTCCCTTTTTTTGGCCTACCCTTTTTATAAGTTCATTTTTTACACTCTTTGTACATGCTGCTTTTGTTATCGTAATATCAGAGACGTCTTCTAACCCATTTAGAAAGGAGGTTATTTCTTCAAAATCTATATTTTCTTTTAGTGTATCCCCGCAGCTACAAACTAATACTTGTAAACTCACTGTTAAACCTCCTTTACTTCCACCATTCTATCATCCACCATTATGTCAAAATCTACCATGTGAACACTACAGCTGGTGCAGGGATCATATGCTCTGACTATTTTCTCTAGTCTCCAACAGGCTTCAGAACGTCTTTGTGGATCAGCTAACTCATGTGAGTATTCCTTGGCATTTGCTAGTAAGTCTTGTTGCATAAGTGGATGATTGTAAGTGGTAGGGGCTATAATGTTTGAATATCTGATTATACCGTTATCATCAATAACATAGTGATGAGTTAGTATTCCTCGGGGAGCTTCTATAAAGCTGGCTCCTTCACCGGCTTTTGGTTTCACTGGAACACGAATATCTTCACGTAATATTCTATCATCTCTCAATAGAGTCAATGTTTCCTCTAAACCAGCCATCAACTCCGGTATTCTCGCAAGGTTAAAGCCTTGTACCTGCAAGCAAGGTCTTGGGAAAAGTTCTAGATATCTATTTTCTAACTCATTTGAAACAGGGAAGGGTATCTGGCTTGCAACATTAAGTCTCGCAAGAGGGCCTACTCTAATTATTCCTCCTACTCCTTCAGGTTTATAGTATGGTACCTTCGTACTACTGTGCTCCCACACAGCTTCTTGTATATGATTTTGATAATCTGAAGTATCGAATCTCGCCAGCTCTTTTCCTGACGGAGAAATTATTCTTCCGTCTCCATCATATATATCCCAGTCGTTTTTGTCTCCCTTAACAAGCGCCATAAAGTTAGTCTCTTTTTCGGGAAACTGTCTACAAACTAAGTTATCTTCCTCGTAAATCTCATAGACGAAGTCAGCATAGTTTCGAACTAACTCCATTACTTCTTTGCCTTCTTCAAGGAGTTCGTCTCTCCTCTGTTCTTTCAACCCCATTGTTTGACCTCCGGGGATAGAGGTTACGACTTGGACTATTCTCCCTCCAGTAGCTTGAACTACTTTGTTTCCATAAGCATGGATCTTTAGAGCAGCTTTTCCTATCGCGGGATGTTTTTCCATTAATGCAACAAAGTTCCTGTTCTCTGGTGGAAGGCCAAGAAAATCTGGAATAGCCAAGAAGGCACTATGAAGACTATGACTTGTTATATATCCACCAGCGTTCATCACCCTTCTGAGAAGTATTGCAGTTTCTGGAGGAGTTACTCCCCATGCATCCTCAATTGCTTTTACAGCAACAAGGTGATGACTTACGTAACATATTCCACATATTCTCTGTGTGAGTCTTGGAGCCTCTTCTGCCCTTTTCCCCTTTACTAGGTATTCAAAGAATCTGGGTGCTACCGTTATCTGTAACTTTAGATCTTGTACTTGTTTATCTCTAAGTTCTACTTTGATTTTACCCATTCCTTCAATACGTGTAAGTGGATCGACTTCCACAATATTTGACATTATTTATTCCTCCTTGCCAGATCTGATAGGATAGATTTTGCATACGTGAATCTATAGAGTTGTGCGCTGTAATTATTGAGCTCTATTTCATCCTTTATTTGCGATAAAAGTCCTGTTAAAGCATCAAGCATTGCTAAGCCCTGATCATCGACATCTAGGCAAGGACCTCTACATCCTTCACAAGTATTTCCAGCTTGGGGACATGGTGCACCACATCCACCCATGGTTGCTGGCCCCATACAGAAGTATCCTTGTTCTAATAAACATCTATCCGGATCAGGTATATCCTCTATTAACCGTCGTAATCCAGTATCATACTCACCTAACCTTTCTCTAGGGCAATCATCACAGACCTGCGTACTATTAAGGATAGGTTCCTCACCACTTAGAAGGGAAGTTAATGTATATGCAATATCATCCACCTCTGGAGGACATCCTGGTATGATGTAATCAACTTTTACAAAGTGGCTTATTGGATGTTGTTCTTCTAGTGTTTCAAGATGTGTTGGCAATGTTCCCTTGTCTGTTCCTCGCATATCACTATATATTTCCTTCATTAACTCTTTACCATTTTTTAAATTAGCAAGCCCAGGTATCCCGCCATGAACAGAACATGCTCCTAATGCGATAAGCACCTTAGTTTTTTTTCGGATATCCACGATAATTTCTTCTTCATGTGTATTTCGTATTCCCCCCTCAATAATTGCCACATCGATATCCTCAGGTATGTCCTTAACATCAATAAGAGTAGGAGCATATACAGGTTCATTTGCAGCAAGAATATCAATCAACGTTTCATGTAGACCCAGAGAAGCAACCTGACACCCAGAGTCACCTGCTAACCCAACCAATAACAATCTAGCCATTTACTCTCCTCCAATAAATTGAAAATTATCTAAAAATTCTGTATTAGGTATTTTACCTTTTTTCAAAATTTCCACAATATTGAAACGATAAAAATTATAGATAAATAAACTCAATTCTTCAAAGAAGCAATTTACTAATTTAAATAATGCTATTTTCTTCTCATATACATTATGCATTGCATATATGTATGTACTTTTAGGAATTGAATTATCCAACCTGTAAACCTCAGCATATGGATACAGGAACACTCTTAAAGTTAATGTCAAAAAAACTTTAGACAGGAAATGCTCCTCTAAACTGGTTAAATAATTTATATTAGCAATAAATGTTATTTCTAGTTTTATTATTAGACTATTTTTCACACAGAAAATCTATAACCTCATCGATATTTCCATTTATAATAACCTGTATAGGCCCCATAGGATCCTCATTTTGAAGGTTAAGACTAACATGTCCAGCATAGGCTGCTTGTCTATTTAAACCAAAACTGAGCTTTCCATTTTCTTTCCATCTAGTAAACACGGATCTTATGGTGTCCCTTATTCGGTCCTGTGCTATTTTACTCTTAAATTTGGACAAGGATGTAAACCCAGTTATCTCAGCAGTAAAAATCTGTAAATTTGTATTATGTCTCAGATTTATTTCCCCAAATATATTTTCAATTGCTTGTTTAACCTTTTCAGGGCCTTCAGTAGGGTTCAGTAGTGCTTTAATCTTTGTCACCGTCAATCTGTCTCAGCCTCCTTAACATTCTATCTAGTTTGGTTTCTAGTTCATTGATTCCGTTTTCGTTGGTTATTATGTAGTTGCTCATAGCTATTGCGTTTCCCATTCCGAAGCCTAGTTCTCTGTGATCTCTTTCTCGAAAGACTTGCTTATTTGTGGGATCATCGGGACGTCCTCTCTGTTTGAGTCTCTCATACCTTGTCTCAGGTGATGCGTGAACAGTAATTAAATAATTATCAAAGACTCTTTCGAAATTATAGACTTCATCAAGACTGCGGATCCCATCAAGGGCCACCTTGTTTGAGGGTTCTCCAATTATAAGGGGAATACACTTCTTTGCTACTGCCGCATCGCCTCCAGTCTCCCTTATCTCCTTCGCCATCAGTCCAAGGTTCTCTGGAGTTGGTTCAAGATTTCTCATCCTTACCTCATGGCGTATAACATCTCCCATGGTGAATACTTTATAGTCCCTTTCTCGTAACATATTCGCTAATGTTGTCTTCCCACTGCCTGCCATCCCCGTAATTAGTAATAATCTTCTGACTACCATTATTGGATCAACTCTAAACCATCAAATCTCGTCTTAATATATACAGGATCTACACCTTCTTCGAGAGCCATTTTTGCTAGCTTGACAAGTTTCTCTCTAGAAGGTCTTTCCATTTTTTTTAGTTCAGGATCTAGAACATCTCCCTGGTTATCGAACTGTTGCAGATAATAGACGGTAATTGAGTCCTTAATGTCCTTGGCTATTCCTTTTATGAAACCCAGATCGTCTGACAGACCGGGTGCTACCGTCGTTCGTGCTTCTATCTCCAAGCCCAGTTTTTTACATAGGGTTAGAGTTTTTTTTACATTCTCAGAATACTTTTCACCTATTTCCGGTCTACCTGTTACAACCCCATATTCCTCTGAATTAAGTGGTGCTTTTATATCCAAAGCCACTCTTTTAAAGTACCCAGTCTCAAGTACTTCTTTCACTGAGTCATATAATGTTCCATTGGTATCAAGCATTATATCCAACCCAAATTCACGAGTTAACTCAGCAGCGGCTATAACCGCGTCTGGTTGTAGCGTCGGCTCCCCTCCTGTGAAGACTACTGAATCCAACTGGGGTACTGGTTCCATTCCTGTAACGATAGAATCCTTTAGATAATCCAAATTTACTTCGTGACCCGAACCAAGAGGAATAAGAGGTGAGTTATGACAGTAGGGACAACGGAGATTACACCCCGCGAAGAATAATACAAGGCTTACATTTCCATACCAATCAACGGTGGACATTTCTGTTATTCCACCTATCCTCATCTTCACGGCTCTTTTATTCAAAGTAAGTTCTTGTGATGTAGTGTGTCCTATCTTTTCAAGGTTTAGGCTAAGACTCCGAGTATGTATACTCCCAAAAAGATGATTAGGGAGCCAAGCATTCTAATTTTCGGTTGTTCTTCTTTTAGTAGTTTCAGACCTAAAATTGTTCCAACTACTACACTCAGCTGTCTTATTGAAAGTATGTAACTTACTTTTGCGAGGCTTAAAGCGATTAATACCAAGAGGTATCCTCCCTTCATAAGGAACCCTGAGGCTATTATCCTAATATTATTTCCATGAGCTGCTTTTCTTAAACTTTTAAAACCTTTTCTATGGAATACTACCACGCCTATCATTGCAGTTATTACAGGTCCTAGCCAGAAGGAGTATAATATAGGATCTGTTAAAGTAACACCTTTTTTGTCGGAAATACTATAAACAGTTGTTCCAAGAGCCGCTATTATCGCATTAATAGAGGCTTTATCACATAAGGATCTGAAGGTTAACCTGATATCTTTGACGCGTAAACTTTTAAGATGGAGGACGTAAACTCCGATAATAACCATAAAGATACCAATAATTCCCCATGCGGTTATTGTCTCTTTTATCAGTATTGAAGCAAAAATTGCTACAAATAAAGGTGAGGACCTTGCCAAGGGATAAACAATGCTTAGATCTCCAGTCTCGTATGCTTTCCCTAATGCAATAAAATATACAGTCTCCGCTATCCCACTAACTAATAAGAAAGGTACTATATTGGTTGGAAGCTTGATATCTGCTATAAGAATGTAAAAAATGGGGAAAAATATAGCTGTTGAATAAAGATTTAATAAAAACATAAATGATTCCTTATCTTGTGAATCTTTTGCCAAGTAATTCCATAGGGCATGGCTAAAGGCGGAGATTATTACGAGGATTAAAGGTAATGTTTCCAATTGTTTCTCTCAACTCAATTTTTTCATTCAGAAGGTATAATTCGATTAAAGTTCCTTTCTTTTATGTTAATATTATATTGTTGGATTCTTATTAACGGTTGATAACATGTCAATAAGGTGTTTCATAGCAGTAGAGTGCAATAACGAGGAAATGATAAGACGTTTTATAAAAGTCCAGAGAAGACTTGAGCGGACAGGGGCTGATATTAAGAGCGTTGAACCTGAGAACATTCACCTTACTTTAAAGTTTATTGGAGAGTTTGAACCTTCTAGAGTTGAAGAGGTCTCTAATGTTATTCAGAGAATAAGCTTCGATCCTTTCGATATGAAGGTAGAGGGAGTTGGTGTCTTTCCACACCCAGGGCATATAAGAATAATATGGGCTGGAATAACAGAGGGATCTGAACCCCTTTATGATATTTTTAAAGAAATTGAAGGAAAGCTAGGAGATATTGGATTCAAAAAGGAAAGAAGAAAACTGCATCCTCATTTAACAATATGTAGAGTAAAAAGTGGTAGAAACAAAGAACATATGTTAGAGGAGATAAATTTACTACAGAAAGAGGACTTCGGAACCATCCATGTAGATAAGGTTGTACTAAAGAAGAGTGAGTTAACACCGAAAGGCCCAATTTACACCACATTAGCTAAGTCAAAATAGGAGGAACCCGGGATGGAGTGGTGCTTGCTAAAACAAAATATATTGAAAAAAATTGAACCAGCTATTAGTGAAGAGAAAAAGGTTAAGAGATTCATTAATGCTCTACTCCAAAAGATAAATAATATCCTAGAAAAGGCTGGAATAGAGGGAAAAGCTGAGATTCATGGAAGTGTTACTCATGGAACCTGGATATCCGGTAAACAAGACCTTGATATCTTTATAGTTCTTAAAAATAAGAATAGAAAACTTCTCCATGAAGTTTTGAACGTCATACAAAAAGAGATTAAAGGGAAATACATCGAAGCTTATGCAGAGCACCCATACTTACAATCAGAAATAGAAGGATTCACTATTGATTTTGTTCCTTGTTTCGAGATCAACTTAGGGGAAGGGATAACCTCAGCCACTGACAGGACCCCCCTTCACAGTAAATATTTAGAAGAAAATTTAGACGATGAAAAAAGACGGGAAATAAGATTACTAAAACAGTTTACGAAAGGCATTAATGTTTATGGTGCTGAGATCAAGATAGGAGGTTTTTCCGGTTATCTTTGTGAGTTGTTAATTTTAAAACATGGAACCTTATGGTCATTGCTTGAGTCCTCAAAAAACTGGGAAGAAGGATTATGTCTTAATCTAACCTCAGATGAAGCCCCAGATTTTGGTGATCCATTAGTCTTTATTGATCCTGTAGATCCTTCTAGAAACGTTGCATCAGCCCTTGATAAAGAGAGTTTCTGGACTTTTATATATGCAGCTGAGTGGTTTATTCAAAACCCTAGTAAGGTTTTCTTTTTCCCTATAGTGGATGAAATATCACGTAGCAAATTGTTAAAACTCTTGGATAATAGAGGTACAGATATTGTTTTTCTCGTGGTTGAAGAAGATAATGTGGATGTACCTGATGTGCTTTATGGTATACTATACAAGTCTAGAAAGGGGATTGAAAAAGCATTTGAAATGGGAAACTTTGAGGTGCTAAAAAGTGGTGTTTGGAGTAATGAGGTAAGTAAGCATATTTTCATATTTGAACTTCAAGAAGCTAATATCCCTGAAGTGGCAAAGCATTATGGTCCACCTGGAAGATTTAGAAAAGGATCCATAGATTTTATTGAGAAGTATCTTGGATCAGAATGTGTTGTTTCTGGTCCTGCATTAGAAAATGACAAGTGGTTTGTTCTTAAGAAAAGGAAATATGTAGATGCAATAGACTTCCTTAAAGAAAAGTTGAGAGATGGCGGAGTTGGTATTGGGGTATCAAGACCGCTATCTTTTAGAATACTTAAAGAATACAGGTTATTACTAAACCGAGAAATAGAGGAATACATTACAGATGATTTCACCCTCTATTTACATAATTTCTTAAAAGGTAGGCCAGACTGGCTTGAGTGAGTTCGTTAAAGTCCCATACTTGCCTGGATCAAAGGTAGGGGATTATATTTGCTACCCTGACTGCAGCAGAGATGAAATGAAAAATAGAGTTGATCAACTAAAAGTTCTTGGTATAGAATCCGTCTCCTTTGGCGGTCCTCATGTTATAATGGGGTACCCAGTATTAGGTAAAGGTCATGTGGGAGTTGTCTTGAACGCATTATATAATGGGAAAATTGTGGCCTTGAAGGCTAGGAGAACTGATGCAGATCGGGATACAATGAGTCATGAGGCAGCGATGCTGGAGATTGCCAACGGCGTTAATGCTGGACCAAAGATATTCGAATTTACTAAGGATTTCATCGTGATGGAAAAACTAGAGGGCCCATACTTTGGTGAATGGGCAAGAAACTTCTCTGGGAAAAAAGAGGATTTCCTCAAAATTGTAATGGAAATTCTTTGGAAAGCATACAAACTCGATAAAATAGGAGTGGATCATGGAGAACTAAATCAAGTAAGGAGACACATAATAATCCATGAGAAAAAACCTAGGTTAATCGACTTCGAATCCGCGAGCACAGACAGACGAGTCCAGAATGTTACCTCTACTATCCAGAGCATGTTTATCAATCACAGATTTTCCCAAATTATGAGTAAATGGTTTGCACAACCGGATAGGGAAGAATTTATCGGCTATCTGCGTGACTATAAAGAAAATATGAATGAAAGTAACTTTATCAAAATTTTAAGATTATTAGGGTTAGCCTAATTTTTCTGTTTAGTTTCTGTTATAATAGTTTCTAGTATCTCAGAAGTCGTTAAGAAAACTATTGCTACCGCTGATTTTTCGGATTCATTATCCATCTCAGAGAATGTAACATAGACGTTATCTCTTCCAAGAGTACAGAAGAAGGCAAAGCTTCATTCCATATCTAAGCAAACATGTAGGTCTCTTTCTATTTTTTTTCCATGGATTTTATTAAATAACCAAGTTCAGTAGTGTGGAAATTTCTTTTGCCACCTTCTCAATTTTACATGTTCTAGTATTATACAGGTAAGGTTTTCATTTTCTTGGAATCATATATTGTACTTGTTTTTTTCCTTTATGGTAAGGTTTAAAGTACTGGGGGTATCATTGTTTTCGATTTGGGACCGTGGTCTAGTTTGGTATGATCCGTGCTTGGGGTGCACGTGATGGTGAGTTCAAATCTCACCGGTCCCACTTATTTAAGGGCGCATAAATAAGGTTATAAGGGATTTATTATATCTTTTACTTAGTCTTTATGGTAAAAGTGGCTAGTACAGACCGCCGAATGGAGTTGGAAGCAATGATGGAGTTTTTTCCCTCTTTGAGGATCCAAGTATTGCTTGGCCTAAGCGTGCTCACTGGTGGCATGATGTTGGTGAGAATGAGACTTTTGCTCTATGGGTGTTGAATGCTACAGCTGGTAGTCCTATTACTGCTATTGAGCAGGCGAGGATCCTTGCCAGGCTATGAGGCTTCAGACTCTTCTTGACTTTGCCCAGATACAGGGGTGGCCATAGGACAAGATAAGTAGACTAAAAAACGTTATGACTTAGGCCCATCTCCTTTGAAGAGGGGCTAAGGGAGTTCAAGCAGATGGAGGAAATCCTAAGCAGGAAAAGATAACGTACTTATTTCCTAGACCTAGGATCTCTACGTCTAGTCTACGAATTTCATATGTTAATATGGGGTGCTGTTCAGCCAGAAAGTAGATACGACTACAGTAGTCGTAAGAGACCCAAAGTCTCGGAGGTAACTGTAGTAGTTATAATGATGTCTGTCATCTAGTAGCCTACCCAGTCTTGTTTTTTTGACGTGACGCGAAATAATAGGTGGCTTATTATTTCGTAAAAATTCTTAGAATATTTCGTACGTAATTACGTACATTATAATAATTTTATTATTTTATGCACCAGTGGAAAGTGAATTCGCGAATCTTCAATTAACTCGTCTATTTTTTGAGATTATTTATGACCCTCTTTTTTGGGAAGCCCCGTTCCTCGCATAAAAATTCTACTAGATTCCTTTTGTTGGGTTCGCTGAATTCGAGGCTGTACTCCGCGGTAATCGGAGGTTCATGGAATAGTTTTCTTACCTTAACATAATCCTCGCCGAGCTTCTCCCGGTACTTTTCTGGGATATCCTCAATTCTTCCATATTTCTTGATTAATTTTAGAGAGGTCTTTGGGCCTACACCATAGATTCCCTCATTATAGTCGGTTCCAATAAGGATCCCAATATCAACGAGCTGATGAAGGGAGATATCATGATGGTTTAGAAATCCCTCCAGGTCAATTATCTCAATATTCTCCTTGTTTGATATCGTCAGGTATCTGAGTAGTTTCTGTGCACCAAAGAGTAGCGAGTCATAATCCCTGCTATTCATGGCGAAGACAGATTCATCACGAGTCATGTAGGCACACTGGGCCTCTGCTTCTCCAGGAGCCTGTACGTAGGGTACACCCATGTGATTCAACAGGATCTTACCATCAATGATCATCTGATCTGATAGTACCCCTGCCCTCACTGCATGCTTAAATGCCTCCTCCTTCTTTCCTTCCTCTTTTGCCTTCTCCCATTTTTTCTCGGCTATTCTTCTTCGTTCTGCTCTTTTCTCGACTTCTTCAGTCTTGAAACCTGGAATATCCCCATCAAAGACGTAGACCGGTTTGACGGAGAAAACCCTTCTAAGCTTCAATGTCCTGTAGAATAGTCCGATGAGATGGGAAGTTATGTTACCCTCTGAGTCAATCATAGGGCTTCCATCTGGCTGCCTGATGGTTGATATGAACTGGTGCAATATATTCGACGCGTCAATGGTTATGACTTGGTTTCCCAGCTCATCCAGTTGGATTGTGTCTTTTACAATTATTGACTTGAGGTCCACGCCCATTATCTTAGAGCCTCTATCTTCTCTTTTACATCCTTCAAGGAATTTGGTTTCTCATTGAAGTCTTTCCAGGGGTCATCTTTCTGTCCAAGTCTCCTGAATATGTTCTTGATTGTGTAGCTTCTTGAGTATAGATCTGGGTCATGGAGGTCATCCCAGTCTAGTGGGGTTGCTATGGAGCCTTCTTTTCTTGCTCTAAGTGAGTAGGGTGCCACGGAGGTCTGTGCGTAGGCGTTTCTCGCCACGTCGAGGAATAATCTTCCTTCTCTCTTGTTTTTACGTATCTCGGTTGTATATTTATCTGGGTAGTTTGATGCAAGTTTAGTTGTGATCTTTTCCGCTAGATCTCTCATTGTAGCGAATTTTTGTTTCCTGTCAAAGAAAGCAGCGAGATGAAGCCCATCGGAGCCCGTGGTCATTACATATGGCTTGATGTTTATTTTCTGCATCATGTCCCTTAGATGGAAAGCAGCTTCTCTTACAGGCTCAAAATCATCACCGGGAGGATCCAGATCAAAGACAAGTTTATCCGGATAATAAAGTCTATCCGAACGACTGAGCCAGATATGGAACTCGATTGTTGCGAGGTTAGCTAGATAGATGAGTGTAGCCTTGTTATTACAGATTATTTGCTGTTGACTACCGTTTTCCTTTTTCTCTATCTCAACCCTCTCTACGTAAGCTGGGAGTTCATCTGGGGTCTCCTTCTGGTAGAAGTTTTCTGCATGTATTCCATCAGGGTAGCGGTGGAGGGTTAATGGGCGGTCAGCTATGTGGGGCTCCATCACAGGGTAGATTTTCTCATAATACTCGATCATATCGCTTTTTGTCACCTCGGCCTCATCATAGAAGACTTTCCCTAAGTTTGATAACTCAACCTGGTGCCCATCAATTTCAATCATACTCATCTAAAAGGAGCCTCCTTCACAA
>CAZLHX010000008.1:0-42542 GCA_964559475.1 uncultured Candidatus Bathyarchaeia archaeon
TAGTCGTTTAAAAAACAATATTTAACACATTTATACTTGAAAAGTCCATATACCCGCATCTGAGGTAAGTAAGATGTCGGAAGAATTTGATATCATAATCAAGGACGCCAGGATTATCGATGGTTCAGGTAAACCCCCATACATTGGTAGCATAGGGGTTCTAGGTGATAAAATCAAGGTTATTGGTGATGTGCAAGGAGATACTAAAAAGAGCATTGAGGTAAAGGGCCTATACGCGTCTCCAGGCTGGATAGATGCCCATAGTCATGGTGATTCAAATCTACTCTTCTTTCCAAAAGCTGAGAACTACATTATGCAAGGAGTCACAACTTTCGTTGGAGGCGAGTGTGGTGGAAGCCAAGGACCTTTTGGAGAGATGATCGGTTTACCCGGAATAGCCCGTGAGCATGTGGATGAGCTTGAGCCTCACAAGTATTATCCAAAGAAACAGGTCTATCCAAGAGAAGACGTCAACGAGATTATGGAAAAGTACTATGGTTGGACTGTGGACTGGTACAGTCTTGGAGAATGGTTCAGTAAGGTAGAGAAGAAGGGAATATCGATGAACGCTGCTCCCCTGGTAGGTCAAGGTACAGTCAGATTCCATGTCATGGAAAATGATTACAAACGCCATTCAACAGAAAATGAACTTGAAGAAATGAAGGAACTTATACATCAGTCAATGAAGGAAGGAGCCATCGGAATAAGCACTGGTCTTGACTATGACCCCGGAGTATACGCCTCCATGGATGAGATACACTCCTGTATAGAGATAGTGAAGGATTACAGGGGTGTTTACTGTCCCCACTGGAGGAGAACGGGGCGAAGAAGGGAAGTAAAATTTGGGGAAACTAGAAGTAATAAGGTCGACGGGCTTCTTGAGAGCATAGATTCCTGCCGGGTTACGGGTGTAAAGACTAACATTGCCCACTTAACCCCAGGATGGAGGCTAGTACCTGAAGGCCACGATTACATGGAAGAGCATAACATAAAGGCAACCCTAAATTTCTTCGATGAAGTACTAGAGGAAGGACTTGATATTAGTTTTGATAGCATGCCCTGGTTCCTAAGAGGAGGCTTCGATGTAATGCCCTATCTGAGTAGTATCCTTACACCTTGGTTAAGAGAACAGGGAAGTCTTGAAGACTTTGCAGAGTGGTTGAAGGTACCAGACTATAGAGAGGAAGTAGTTGACGCCCTTAAAAGTGGTAAATGGTACATCAGATTAGCCTATAATCCGAATAGTAATCCCCAGTGGGCGGAGAACATATGGATTAGCAAGCACAAAGATGAATCTCTAGTAGGTAAAAACATCGCCCAGGTTGCCAAGGAAAGAGAAACTGACCAGATCAACACTTGGTTTGATTTAATATGCGAGGACCCAGACGCTATGGGATACGCAGCAGGTACAGCGGATACGGGTAACTTTCCATGGAAGCCCTACCGATCTTTAATGTTTCAGCATAAAGCTGGCAGTCTAAGCCTAGATCAGTCTGTATACAACACAGAGTATCAGATGAAGAAACCACCTTACAGAATGCCAGGTATAAACGCCTTCAGTGCCTTCCCGGCCTTCATCAACAAGATGGTGAAAGAATTAAGCGTATTTACTTTGGAGGAGGCCGTTTATAAGATCAGCACAGCAGCAGCCGAGCACCATAATCTGAAGGGCAGAGGAACCATAACACCAGGAAGTTATGCAGATATCACAATATTTGACTATGAGAAAATAGAGGTAGTCGGAACACCAGTTGAACCCAGGCAACACCCAAAGGGCATAAAATATGTTCTAGTAAACGGAGAGATCGTCGTACAGGATGGCAAGCACATAGGATCAACACCTGGAAAAATTCTTAGAAGTGAGAATCAGTAACCATCCACTTTAATTACCTCTTATTTTGTGATTAGTTAAAATAAATTAAATATCTCAAGCTTATGTTTCATTAACTGGCGACACCAATGGCTATTTTTTATTATAATAAGCATTATGTTCCTATATAGTGGTTAAAATGGTCACATTAGAAAATGTTCACAAGTTAGGGACTGAGCTTGAAAAGTGGCTCCGGATGAGGGTTCACCCCGTAGCCGTCAAGATGCTTAAGAGCAGAGAAGAGATACCAGAAAATGCAATCGTCCCAACCCGAGATTGGGGACATAAGTTCAGTCTTTGCCAGTCCTTTGCAAAGGCTCAGAGAGACGGGCTTACAATAGCGATGTTTAAAGAGGATATGTGGTGCTTCGAACCCGTCATAGGGCTAGGCTTAGCTGAGAGAATTCCATATTTCCTAGAAGGAAACCATAGATATCCGGACAGCGTTAAAAACCTGGAGGATGCAGGTGAGTGGTGTAGAAATATGCCCCATCTCGAGTACGGGAAGTACCAAGGTATAGTTGTGGGTCCAGTGAACACCTGTAGTTATATGCCCCAGGTAATCACGATGCATGTTAACGGCATGCAGACGAGCCAACTCCTTATCATCAAAAACTGGATAGATGGAAGGGATGTTAACTCCCAACTATCAGGACATGCAGTCTGTAATTATGCTATAGTGCCACCTTTAATTAATGGGGAGTGTACCATAGCTATCCCTTGTAAAGGTGACCGTCGTTTAGCAATGGCACAGGATGACGAGATCATGTTCTCGCTGCTTCCCCATATGCTTCCTGACTTCATCGAAGGCGCTATGTTTCTTCAGGATCACAACTGGGGAATACCTATGATCCAAGAATATAAAGAAGAGTATGACCTGAAGCCAGAGTACGCGAAGCTTGGGGAAATGCTTGGTATGGACATGAAGAAATCCCCACCTAGAAAACAAAAGTACCAGAGATACTAGAAGAAGGCCTTTCCAAAGCCTTACATCTATTCATAAAGCTGGTAAGCGAGTGCAGTATATTGATAAAAATGAATGCTATTCCTATTTTTTTAGTAAATAATTTTTCAGTACTGATATTAATTTTTCAGTCTTATTTTTAGGTATGACGGCTCCAAGCACATCTGTTTTACCCCCTGCATTATATCCATATTCTTTGACTTTAGATATCAGAGGTTTCATGTCTTTTACCTGGCTTCTACAGTATACTTGATCATGTTGAGGGAAAAACCCTTTATTCACCACAATGGTGTCTTTTCCAGTCCCCCAAGCTATTTTTCTGGTTACGGAGGAGATTATACTATAATCAGTATTTAACCATTTAACAAGGATACCATTTTCTTCAAAAGGGGGTTCTCTCAGCACTTCCTCCAGTTTAGCCTCATACATATCTTTTTTCTCTATCCAGTCATGGTTTGAGAGGATTTCTTTGTGAGATTCATATTTTCTAAGCAAGAAGGGGGCTTCTTCTACCCCATCTTTATCTCCTACTTTATAATTGGAATCTAAAAGCTGGCAAAGTTCAATTAAAATCTCAAAAGATAGTTGCTTCTTTTCTGCATACTTATCTATTATTGATTTGAATCTAGGATCTTGTAATATTTTTTGCTCTCTATCTCCTATTATTCCAAGTATTACATACAGGGTTAAAGGTAATTCAAGCGTCTTTTTTAGTACCCAAGTGCAGGAGGGGTAGTCTTTTGAATTATTTCCAAGGGCTACAGGGTTTATGTGCTCAACTTGTTCGATGGGGTTTTGGTGATGATGATCAAAGATTATGACGCGGGTCTTTTCAGCGATAGTTTTTATGTTATTTTCTGGTAGAGCCATGTCAACGACTATCACGTAGTCATATTGTTGAGCTTTCTTGATTTCTTCATGGGATAAGTAGAAGGCTCCAATGGATGGGGTAGTATTAGCAATAGGCTGTTTTATATGGTTTAATAATAGAGTTGCGCTACATATACCATCTGTATCCCAGTGATGAATTATTAGACCTTTTCCTACCAATTCTTCGAGCATGATACATACAGAATGTTCTCTCTTATTTTTGAATACCTGATATTATTATTCATAGAAGTATTTTCTACTTTTCCATGGTAAATATCATATCGATGTTTTACCATGGCTATTATGGTGTAGATTTGAATAAAGAAGATTCAATTAAAAGGAGAAGAACTGCGATTCTTGAAGAGGCGCAGAATAGAGAATTCGAGGTCGTAGTCTCATTTAATGAGATGATCAGGCAGAACACCAGCAACTTCGTATACGTTCTCCCCATGGGGCTTGGGGATGAGCATCAGACGTTTGTCATGGACTCCAATGGAGACACTATCCTTGTAATGCCTCACTGGGGAGCCCCAAGAGCCAGGGAAAGCGGTGAATTCAGTAAAGTTATCGCCATCAAACAGGAGAAAGGCCACCATATTAAAGGTACTAAAGAAGCACTGAAGGACTACAACCCTGATAAAGTCTGCTTTGATCTGGCTACTATAAGTGCCCAGATGTCTTTCAAAATGAGTGATGAGTTAGGGATCAACCTGACTCCGGAGAGGGATATATCGGATGTCGTTTTCAGGCTGAGGAGCATTAAGGATGATTGGGAGATAAGCGAGATCTCTCGAGCCATAGAGATAACTGAAAGAGCAGTTCAGCTTATGATAGAAGAGACGAAGCCGGGAGTAAAGGTGGAGAACCTTAAGAAGCATCTCGATGCCAACATGATACTCTTCGGCGGTTACGAGTACAGCTTCGACAGCAGTATAGGCTTCATCAAGGGAAATAAGAGTGAGATCCTGAAACACGGGGACGCTCTCAGCATAGACGTTGGAGTGAGACTGGAAACAGGATACTGTAGCGATATGGGAAGAAACTGGCACGTAACATGGGAGAAAGAGACGGAAGACTACATGGAAAGGGCAATGAAAGCCCAAGAGGAGGGAATAAGAAACATCAAGCCTGGATTAACTGGAAACCAGGTTCTTATACAAGCGAACGAGATAAACCAGGAACTAGGATTCCTCCCAACAGTACGAACTGGCCACCAGATAGGACTGGACGTACACGATTACACAATGCCTTTTTCCCCGAGCTTTGGACCAATAGAGACTGATAACCAGCCACTAAAACCGGGTATGACATTGACTTATGAGCCTAATCGTAGAGATCCTGAAACAGGATATCGCGGACACATCGAGGATATAATACTGATAACCAAAAACAGGGCAGTATGCCTGAACAAGATGCCTTACAGGATTACCTGGTAAACCCACTTTTCTTTATCTTTAATAGATAATCTCTAAGATTCTTCAAGGATTCCAAGTACTGATTAAATTTTTCATCATTAATGTCAAGAAATCCCGCAAACTCTAAAATTTGTCTTAGAAGAACAGGGTTTAATGGTCCAAATTTCATGAAAAAACCTGAGAAACTGCAAATATTGCAAGGCTGAGTAAGGGCTGTCCTATCTTGGAAGTTACACAAAACGGCATCATGAAGTTTCTGGATCTCCTCTGCAGTCTCATTGTTTACCATAATATCATAGTTTAATTCATTTAGGCCGTTTAGAATATCGAGATAACTCTTAACCGGGTCCTGAGGCATCCAGTCTTCATTATAGATATAGTTTTCCGATGAAGTCCGGTAATAAGATTCAATTAAGTGGCCTTCCCTTCTCTCATAGTCCATCTCCACGATTTCATTTTCCTCTAATTTATTCATGTGATGATAGATATTCTGTGGAGTCATACCCAGTTTTTGGGCTATCTCCTTTACCGTAAGGGTCTCCTCCCTCAACATGAAAACTATTTTTCTACGTGTTTCGTCCTCTAATAGTCTGAAAGCCTCTGGTTTTATTTTTCTTGTGTTCAGCAAACCATCCATGTTAAAATGTTATTTTAATATTATAGATATATTTTACTATTAAAACGAGTCTAATATATACTATAATTATATGTAGATAAATGGGTTAGGGATGAATGGGGATGGAAAGTATATAGTTGTTGATATCACAAACGGCTCAACAAAATCTATTCTGATTGATCATGGTCTAAAAGCCATAGCTGAGACTGAAACAACTATTGAAAAACCACACCTTGATGTAAGAGTTTGTGTTGAAGAAACAATTAGAAAACTGGAAGAAAAAACAAGAAATAAAATCATAAAGAATAACACCCCTTCTGAGGAGTTTCAAGTCCTTTTTTCAAGCAGTGCAAGTGGTGGATTACATATGGTCGTTGCTGGCCTCATGAGTATGATATCAGGAGAGAGCGCTCAGAGAGCAGCTCTAGGCGCTGGAGCTCTTTTAATGGATAAATTCAGTCAAGACGACCCGAGGCCACATTATAAACGAGTTTACCGACTAAGGTCTCTTAAGCCAGATATCTTTCTTCTCGCCGGGGGTGTTGATGGTGGTGCAGTTGACCAAGTCTTGGATATGGCTGATCTAGTGTATGAGTCAGACATGAAATCTCGGTACGATTCCGGACATAAACTTCCCATAATCTACGCAGGGAACGTAGCTATCAGGGACGAGATAAGTAAGAGGCTTAGTAATGGAAAATATGCGGTAAGGATGGTGGATAATGTCCGTCCATTAATCAGCAAGGAAAATCTAGGTCCTGCTAGAGAGGAGATCTATGATGCCTATATGGAGCATGTGCTGATTCACACTCCAGGTTTTGAAAAACTTTTAGAATTGACGGCTCACCCTATTCTACCATCACAGGCAGCCATAGGTAAAATTCTTTATTCTTATGCCCTTAGAAGAGGAGTTAATCTACTTTCTGTTGATCTTGGCGGAGAGACCACGGATATTTACAGTGTTTATAATGGGATCTTCAATCGTAGTCTGAACGCGGATTTCGGTATTACTTATGGTGGGGGAAATATCATGAAGACTGCGGGAATAGATCAAATACGAAGATGGATTCCGGTGGAGATTGATGAGCGGACAGCTAGAAACCTTATTGGTAATATGATGATTAAACCAAACCGAAGCCTCAGCAGGCAGGAAATACTATTACAAGGAGCATTAAGCAGAGAAGCGGTAAAACTTGGTCTGGAAAAACATAAAAAAATTGCCACCCGTCTGAAGGGAACCATCATTGAAAGAACACTAGGTGATATGTTTGAACAGGCTATTGAGTCAACACACATTGTAATGGAGAATACTAACACTATAATAGGAAGAGGAAAGGTATTCCAAGATCAAACTTCAGAAGAAACAGCGTTGATATTACTGGATGCATTAGAGCCAATAGGATTTACTGAGCTAATAATTGATAAGAGGGGAATAATGCCACAACTTGGTTCTTTACATGACGTCGAGAAAGAAACAGCTCTAGATCTCCTTGAAACAGAGTGTTTGAACTATCTAGGTACTTGCTTAGCACCCAAAGGAGATTTCAGGAAAGACAGTAAACTAAGATTAAGTATAAGATCTGAAATTAGCGAGGAGTATGAGGTTTCTGTAAAAGCCGGGGAGATAAGAAACATTCTTTTGGAAAAGGAACAAGGAACACAAGTAATCGTAGAACCTGATAGAAGGATGGACCTTGGGTCTGGGAGAGGAAAACCAGTAACACGAAACGTATTTGGTGGGACCCTTGGGCTGATAATAGATCTTAGGGGAAGACCTTTAAGAAAATACAGGGAAGAGATTTCTCTAATAACAGGTATAGGGTGTTGAGATGATGGCAAGCTATGTCCGAGTAGAAGAAAATACTTTGATCTCCCTTGATAGAAAATTACCGACAACAGGAAAGGTGCTAGTAAAAGTAGGGGAGATAGTTGAACCTGAGACTTTGATTGCTGAAGGAGTAGTCGAAAACCCAGATATACATGAAGTCAAGATTTTCGCAAAACTAGGCGTCGAACCTGATACTGCACGAAACTATATGATAAAGCAGGAAGGCGATGATGTTAAAAAAGATGAAGCCATCGCGACTTACCGTAGCTTCTTTAGCAGATCGACTAAGGTCGCCAGATCACCCATAAGGGGGAAAATTGAAGCTTTCTCAAAATACACTGGCAGAGCACTTATACGGGGTCATCCACTAGAAATTAAAGTTAATGCCTTCATACCCGGAGAGATCGTCGAGGTATTTCCTAAAGAGGGGGCAAGGGTTGAGACCATGGGAGACTTTTTTGAGGGAATGTTCGGTGTAGGAGGAGAGAGCTGGGGAAAAATAACGGTACCCGTTAATTCGAGCGAGTCTCCGTTGACAAGCGATGAGATCAACGAAGCGATGAAAGGCAGAATAATCGTTGGAGGATCAGTCGTTACATTGAACGCCATCAGGAAAGCCGTAAAAGTAGGGGCAAAGGGGTTAATTGTGGGAGGGCTTGACCAGAAAGACCTTACTGAATTCCTGGAATATGAGATTGGATTAGGGGTTACGGGCAATGAAGATATTGGACAAAGTATAATAATCACTGAGGGTTTCGGAATCAATTCCATGAACCCGATTATGTTTGAGCTTCTCAAAAAATCCCGGGATAATCTTGCTTGTATAAATGGGAGCACTCAGATTAGATCTCGTATGCAGAGGCCTGTGATCATTATCCCCAAATAATCTTCATGAAAATTAATTAAACCCGGTGACTTCTATTCATCTAGTGTATAGATTGACGGTTGATCTTGTAATAAAGAATGGATTAATGGTCTTGCCAAGTGGCTTGAACCAGGGATCAGTAATTGTTGATGGTGGAATTATACAAGGGATAGTTAAATCAGGTGAACCCAGAGCAGATAGGGTCATTGACGCTTCTGGTAAACTGGTGCTTCCTGGGATGATTGATATGCACGTTCATCTGAGGGATCCGGGATACCCTGAACGCGAGAACTTTGAATCAGGCACCAGGGCTGCTGCAGCAGGAGGAGTAACAACTGTGATTGATATGCCCAACACGGTCCCCGCTACTGTAACCGAGGAAGCATTTAAGGAAAAACAAAAAATCGCTGACGGCAAGAGCCTGATAGACTTCGCCTTTATTGGGGGAGCCGGGGAGATACCCGAGGAAAATATCATCAAGATGGCGGAACTGGGCGCGGTTGGTTTCAAGAGTTTCCTGATAGCAAGGTTCAAGGAGCTTGCAGCAAGTGACTACACCTTATTGAAGCATATGGAAACCCTAGCGGAACTGGATCTACCCTTGCTCGTGCACGCTGAGAATGGAGATATTGTGGATAGGTGTATGGAAGAGGCTCAGAGATCAGGTCGAACCGATCCGACAGCACACTGCGACTTCAGGTCATCCATTGCAGAGATAGAAGCATCCATGAGATGTGTGGTATTAGCAGAAGAGGCAGATGCACATCTTCACCTCTGTCACATGACCGCAGCCGGAGCAGTTGACATCCTAGAATGGGCCCAGTTAAGGGGACAAATGGTAACCGGAGAGACCAGCACAAACTACCTCCTATTCACCCGGGAATCCATGGAAGAAAGAGGACCTTACGCCAAAGTGGACCCCCCGCTCAGGGGAAAAGATGACCAACTAAGACTCTGGGAGGCACTCAACAACGGGATAATAGACGTACTAGCTAGCGATCACGCTCCTTATACAAAGGAGGAGAAAGAAAAAGGATGGGATAATATCTTCGACGCACCTAGCGGAGGAGTGGTAGTTGAGACGACCCTGCCACTCATGCTTGATGCTGTAAACAAGGACAGAATAAGCATCGAGAGGCTGGTAGAGGTCTTCAGCAGCAACCCAGCTCAGATGAACGGGTTTTACCCCAAGAAGGGAGACTTGACGCCTGGAGCTGACGCTGACATAGTGATTGTAGACATGGATAGACCCTTCAAGATCAAAGGAGAGGAGCTCCACACCATACAGAAGATTACTCCTTACGAGGGCATGAGTGGAAAAGGTATGCCCACCATGACGTTCGTCAGGGGTGAACTCGTCTATGAGAAAGGAGAAATTATAGGAAAACCGGGATACGGGGAATTCCAGAGACCTATATAGAGTCCAATAACTAGAGTACCAGTTTTTTTAGGAAGCCTCTAATCAGTTCATTGAATTCTTCAGGTCTCTCTTGAGGTATCATATGACCTGTCTCTTCTACGATTTTTATCTCTAGATCTTTCATGATCTTCTCCATCTGGCGCTGGGTTTCCGGTGTTACCAAGTCACTTTCCTCCCCCACTAAGAGAAGAGTCGGTACCTGGATTCTCCTTACGTAAGGCCATAAATCTATCCTTAGTCCAGCTCGTATAGAGTCTCCTCTTGGCTTCAAGAAGTATCTAGAGTCTTTCTTGGTTAACGCGTACTTAATCCTGTTCTCTACATAATACTCAGTGAATCCGGGGTATCGGTCCCTTATCCACTCCTGTGCAGCATTAACCGTATCAAAGTACTCGGGAGGTGAAGGACGGGTACTTCCCGTTGACTCAAAAGGAGCTATATCTACTAGGACGAGCCCATGGTGTTCATCAGGGTGTTCAGCTGTAAGGACCATGCCTAACATTCCTCCAACACTGTGACCGATTAGAAAATTGGGGGTGAAGCCCATTTTCTTGTAAGCTTCTCTCAATATTCCGGCGTGTTCAGGGAGCGAGATCTGCTCCTCTGGCACGCTGCTATCCCCATGACCCAGAATCGTTAAACTCAGAACGCTATAATCGTCTTTAAGGTTCTCAGCCAGAAGATCCATGCTATGGGCGTCCATGCCCATGCTGTGGATTAGTAGAATCTTGGGTCCTTTCGAGTCCCACTTGACGTAATGTATCTTATTATCTCCTACTTCGATAAATCCTTCTTCCATCTTCATCAAACTATATTTGTATACGGTAAATAAAATTCTGACCTCAAAATCTTCAGTTAATCCTAAATTCGACCAAATATCATAGACAGTGATATGGAAGAGAAGATCATAGGCATCGTCGGAGGCATGGGCCCAGAGGCAACAGCCGACCTTTACATGAGGATAATAAGGGCCACACCAGTTGAGAAGGACCAGGACCACCACAGGGTAATCATAGATAGCAACCCCAAGGTACCCGACAGAACACCGGCAATCATTGGAGACGGGGAGAGCCCCCTTCCCTTGATGATAGAGACTGCGAGGAATGTAGAAAAAGCAAGCGCAGATTTCCTGATAATGCCCTGTAATACTGCACATTATTTTTATGATCAACTTCAAGAATCAGTAGAGATACCAGTCTTACATATGATAAGATTGAGTGCCGGTTTCACGAAAAAAACTTACCCGGAAGTAAGAAAAGCGGGTTTACTAGCCACTGATGGTACCATTGCAAGTAGGCTCTACCATGATGCATATAATGAACTGGGAATAGAAATCGTTACACCTGACGAAGATGGACAGAAAAGAGTGATGAAAGCCATATACCAGGATATTAAGAGAGGAAAACTGGATCCTGGCAGAGAAATACTGCATCATGAAGCGGAGAGACTTATCGAGAGAGGTTCAGAGACTATCCTTAACGGCTGTACCGAGGTGAGCATCGTTCTCCACCCAGGAGACTTGGAAGTACCTATTGTAGATCCACTTCAGGTTCTCGCCGAAGAAGCGATAAAACTCGCATCAGGACTCTAACTGGAATGAAAGATACTCCCACCTATAACCTGGGGACCCTAGAGTACAAAGGCATAGAGATAGATTTCTACTACCCCGCTGAGTTTTCATGGAGCTGCACAGAATGCGGCGCCTGTTGCAGAGACATGCCTGACAGAGAAAGAAGGATACTTCTAACTGATAAGGACATTAAAGAAATAGAGGAGACAAGGAAGGAATCGTTCTATGAGGAAACTGATGATCTTCATTTTACAGGCATTATGAAGATAGAGGAGGGCAGGTGTATATTTTTAGATGGTGTAAGTTGTGAGATATATGAGAAACGTGCTTTACTATGCAGAACTTATCCCTTCTGGATAGAAAGGAAGGAAAATATGTTCATGATAAGGGCGGATTCGGATTGCCCTGGAGTCGGTGAGGGAGATAAACTTGGAGAAGACTTTTTTAAGAAACTTCTCGATAATGTCCTAGATCATATGGATTATTGATTTTTTTTATTTATTTACGTATTTTTCTTTAATCTGCTACTTTTCTTTAAAACATATATAAGTTATTAGATCATTTTCTACCTATGAACAGTAATACTTTACTTGTTTTAATTGTTGATGGAGGTCTGGTGTTATTTTTCTTATATGCACTTTACTATATATCGCAACTTGGAAAAAGGCAGAGAGAAACTACGAGATTAGAAACAAAACAGCGTGAAGAGCAGTTAGAAAAGAGCGAGTCTTCTATTAAGATCGAAGCCAGAGAGGTGATGGAACAAGGGGTATCCGAGACCGTTTTAAAAGGTGAAACGTCGACAGAAGAGGAAATAAAGATAGAGGAACATGCTGAGGAGTTGACAGCCCCGGACAGGGAAGAGGCAGTTAAAGAAAGAGTAGAAGGAATAGATATCATCGATGTTGAGGGCATAGGTCCTGCATATTCATCAAAACTTTATGATATCGACATTAATACAGTCTCAGACCTTTTGGAAAGAGGGGCTTCTCCTCAAGAGAGGGATGAAATAGCTGAAAAGACTGAGATCTCCCCCAAGCTAATACTTGAATGGGTTAATCACGCTGATCTATACAGAATTAAAGGTGTAGAGGGGCAATTCGCTGATCTCCTTGAGGAAGCTGGTGTAGATACGGTACCAGAACTTGCCAGAAGAAATCCTGAAAATCTATACAATAGAATGCTCGAAGTAAACGAGGAGAAAAAGCTAGTAAATATCCTTCCAGAACTAGAAGATGTTAAAAACTGGATAGAAGAAGCAAAAAAACTCCCCAGGAAAATTCATTATTAACCCCTTTTTTCCATTTTTATTTCCAATAGATAAAATTTTCAACACGATGCTAAAAATCATTTTTACACAAAATATTTACACATAGTATCTTATCGGATTTCGATAAAAGGAAAAATTATCATAATACTTACTATAAAAACATTGTATGGTCCGTTTCAGGGTTATTAAACCAACTGATGCACCTTTCTTTCTAAAAGCATCGAACATGATTGGATGGGGGATGACCCAACAGGACTTCAACAGGATAATTAGGTTAAACCCTAAGGGAAGCTTCATAGTTTTAGATAATGGAGAAAAAGTTGGAGTTGTCGTAACTACAATATACGGGAACATAGGGTGGATAGGGAATCTAATCGTATTACCTGAAAATAGGGACAAGGGAATAGGCTCAAGTCTCATGTTCCACGCCATGAACCATCTTCAAGAAAACGGAGTAAAGACAATACGTTTAGATGCAGTACAAGAAGCCATTCCTCTGTACCGTAGACTTGGTTTCCGAGAGGAATACTGGAGCCTCAGACATACGGGTGTAGCAAAAAAGCATAGAACTGAGCATACAAGACTTCTTAGTAAAAGGGATCTTCCCGTTGTTTGTATTCTGGATCATATGTACTTCAAGGCTCACCGTAAGCCAATACTGGATTATATTTACTCTCAAAACCCTGAATTATGCTGGACAGCTTGGGACGGAAAAAACCTTGTCGGATACATAATGGCCAAAGATGGAGCGGACAACGTAAAGGTAGGACCATGGATCTGTGACCATCGAAAACCTGAGATCGCTGAGCAGCTTCTCCACAGTGTCATGAATATGCGTTTAGGCGAAGATATTTGGATAGGAACCCCTGAAGGCAATAAGAATGCTGTGAGAATCATGGAGAAAAATAACTTTTCATCCCTCCCAAGCAGTCTTAGAATGTGCTATGGGAGTTGCAGTAAGAAGGAAAAAATTGAAGGCATATTCGGTCTAGGGGGACCTGATAAGGGTTAAGTCCAGTGAAACTCCACCTCATCTCCCACTTTAATAAGGGGCTCTTCAACTGAATCAGATTTTATCAAGATATTCATGTGATTAGGCATATGAGTCTCATCGTAGCCTGCTACTTTTCCCAGTTTCTTATCCTGTATTGATACCTTGTCTCCGACTACAATCAAGCCTGGTTGTTTTATCTCGAAAAAGGCGATTGCCCTTACTCGTTCGGCCCCGCCTCCAGGAGCGGCTCCCTCCTCATCTGTGATCATAAGCTCATGGATCTCATCTTTACAGAGTACTCTGCTCTTAGTCTCAATCAGTTCTAAGCCTCTATCCTTGAAGTAGACGTGCAGGAGAGCAACAATTTCTCCCTTCACAGGTCTCCTATACCCATATACGCTGGGGGTTATCCTTTTGAAATCGTATGGACTGCTCATATACTCACCTATGACCTAACATTAATACCAGTTCTCTTTTCAGGCTCATCCATATCTACACTGAAATACCAGTATGTGTTTTCTCTATCCTTTCTGGTGGTGGCACTAATGGTGTTTCCTTTAACATCAAAGGCTAAGCAGTTCATGTTACCCGGGCTTTTCAAACCATGAATATCCTTCATTGCTCTGAAACAGGCTTCTTTTACACTCAAGCCATTTTCCATATAGCTTATGATGGTCCTTGCGGTGCTGTTTCGTATGGCTAACTCTCCCCTACCAGTGCAGGCTGCTGCACCATACCTATTATCGCAGTAGTTTCCAGCTCCGATTATAGGACTATCACCTAGTCTTCCTGGGAACTTGAGGGCTGTTCCACTCGTAGATACAGCTGAGGCTATGTTACCCTCATTATCCATCGCCAAAATGTTTACAGTTCCATGGTGCTCCAAAGAGAGTTTATCGTACCACTCGTAAAGGTTCTGATTCTCCACGTACTCGAGTATTCCCTCTTTATAGCTCTCATCATCAGGCATATCAGGTAGAGCGTTTTTCTTGAATAAATTGTAGACCAGTCTGCTTCTTTCAGTGCTTAGATCCCCTTTCTCGCAACCCATTGCCTCAGCGAACAGCTCAGCTCCCTCTCCCACAAGCATCACGTGAGGTGCGTGATCCATTATCTTCCTAGCTATTGAAATTGGGTAAAGATATCCTTTAACTGCTCCAATTGCCCCGGCTTTGAGAGTCTTCCCGTCCATTATACTGGCGTCCATCTCCTGTACGCCTAGCACATTAGGAATACCTCCTAACCCTACGGTTGTGTCTACTGGGTTAGCCTCCACTAAACGTGTTGCTGCTTCCACCGCGTCAAGGGCAGATCCACCCTCCTTTAGTATCTCAGCCCCAGCATAGAGAAACTCCTCTGATTTCCAAGTACCTATTATGAAACCTTTGACCATATTGATCTCAGGAATGTTATCATATCCAGTACTTAAAGACGCATCATATGTACTCTTTCATGATTCAAGTATGATTGGATTTTAGCTATTTTCTTAATAGATGCACAAATTTGGGTTAGTTTAAATTATTTTAGATGTTATCTGTTTCTTTTTCGAAATCCGGTTCATAACTGACAGACCAAGGGAATATGGTGGGTGAGTTTCTTGGGTATATTTCAAGGATTAACTCTCTTAATCGTAAGTCCATTACAGTAAAAGGAGCTTTTTCCTTTTGAAAAAGTGTTGCCTTGAAAGGATCTAAAAAAGCTCCTATGGTGTCAGAGCTTATGTGCAGATGATCTCTAAAATCCTTGACTAGTGAGAACCCTTCATCAGATCTTGGCATCTTGTGTTCCTCGGCGCTAAATCCTTCTTCGATTATTTCCTCTTTAATTTTGGATAAATCAGCTGCATCCCACCACCGGAACCGATTATAGATGTATTTAGCCACCATAGAACTTTCTGATATGTTAATGATTTAATTTTACTTAAAATAATGCTTCTAGAATATTTTGCGGTAGTATATGAGACTGAATAATAAAGAGATATATAAATTTGAGGATTATGTACGGAGTATGGGGTTTATCTTAATATATTTTGAAGTTTTAATATAAATTATGCCTGCGAATCTACCACAGGAAGCAAAAGCAAAGTGGAACGAAGTTACTATAACAAAGAACCCTGAGACGCGTCTCGCGTTGATGGATGAGTTCCTGAGCCTAGTACCCAAGCATAAGGGTACTGAGAAGCTGAGGATGCATGTTAAACGTCAGATGGCTCAGCTACGAGATGAGATTGAGAAGAAAAAAAAGCAGGCTAAGAAAACCGGTGGGCCCAGTTACTACGTCCAGAAAGCGGGAGCTGCGCAGGTGGCAGTTATAGGTCCTCCGAACGTGGGTAGAAGCAGCCTATTGAAAGCCACTACTAATAGTAGCGTAGAGGTTACGTCTTGGCCTTGGGGTACAACGACGCCTACTCCAGGAATGTTGCCATACGAGGATATACAGTTTCAGCTTGTGGAGATACCGCCTATTATGGAGGGTAGCAGTGAAGGGAAAGCTGAAGGATTTATGAACCTCGCATCCGTTAGGAACGCTGATGGAATTATTATCATGGTAGATCTTCAAGACGACCCTGCTGGAAATTATTTGATGATAGCTCGGGAGCTGGATAACTCACGAATATTAACTTATAAGCCCCCTGGTGATGTGGAGATAGTAAAGCGCGGGCATGGGCGTGATATTCAGTTCGTATGGGAGGGGGAACTCGTAGGCTGCACTACTGATGAGATAATCGATTTACTCAATGAGTATAAGATTAGATCAGCCCTCGTTCATATCAGAGGAAAGGTCTCCATCGATGTTGTGGAAGATGCAATATTCGGGAACGCGGTATACAGACCAACCATCGTCTTGGCCAACAAAGTAGACTTAGGGTTAAATCAGGGAGCATTTGAACAATTATCCCAAGCCGCCTCACCAGTTGAAGTTATACCTGTTTCATGCAAGGAGAATGGTGACCTCCAGAGACTTATAGGTGAGAAGCTATTCGATCTCCTAGATATTATCAGGATATATACGAAGGAATCGGGAAAGGACCCGGCAAAAGAGCCCATCGTTACCCATGATGGAGCGACGGTGGCAGATCTGGCAAAGATGATCCATAACGACTTCTATGAGAGATTCAAGTACGCCAAGCTCTGGGGCCCAGCTGCCAAATTTGATAACGAGAAAGTGGGCTTAGACCGTGAGCTGAAGGACGGGACAATTATCCAGCTATATACCTGAGAATGCAAAAAACTATACATCGAAAGTCCACTTGTTCATGAGCGTTAAATTGAAACCAGTGGAATTTATTTACCTATCCCAAGAAGATGTTCTAGAACTCGATATTCCCATGAAAAAAGTCATCGAGTTAGTGGAGCTAGGATTAAAGGAGCATGGAAATGGGAGAGTTGAGAACCCGCCCAAGCCTGGTATCCATAGTAAACCTGATGCTTTCATACATGCGATGCCAGCATACTATAAGAGGCTTGGAATCGGGGGTTTGAAGTGGGTCAGCGGGTATCCCAGCAATAGACTGTTGGGGCTACCTCAGATAGCCGGTCTGATGATAATGAATGATATGGAGACGGGTATGCCTCTTGCTGTTATGGACTGTAGATGGATTACCGCGGTCAGGACAGCGGCAGTTTCTGCGATTACCGCCAAGTATTGTGCCAGAGATGGTACCGAAAGTCTTGGGATCGTGGGTTGTGGCGTCCAGGGGAGAATGAATCTAGTGGCATTCGATGAGGTTATACCAGGTTTAGAGGAAGTCCGAGTTTATGATATTAATCCTGATGCAATGAAGAGTATAAAAAAGGATTACGAGGAAGAACTAGGGGTTAATATCGTGTTAGCTGAGAGTGTAAAAGATGCTGTACTCGGTATGGATATTATTTTGACGGCGACTCAAAGATTGGAGGAGCCTTTGATCAAGAATGAGTGGTTTTTGTCAGGCAGTCTGGGTTTCGGTCTTGAAGCGAGCAGGGCCTGGTACGGGGATGCGATATTAGAGGCGGATAAATTCATCACAGATAGCTGGGATCAAACCGTACATTTCCATGACCAGGGAGCTTTTCCAGATGGTCTACCTGCGCTGTATGCGGAGCTGGGGGAGATCGTGGCTGGCAGGAAGCCGGGGCGTGAGGACCAGGATGAGAGAATATTAGCTATAAATATTGGGTTGGCTCTGGAGGACGTGATAGTCTCGAATCATATCTATGAACGAGTCAAAGATTCAAGGGATGTTCAGAGACTCTCCCTCATGAGAGAAGCCTTCTAATCTTCACCTATCATTAATTAATCGTTATAGAGGTTACAGGATGATTATAGTCGTCTCAGGTCTTCCCCGTTCAGGTACCTCAATGATGATGAGGATCCTGGAAAAGGGTGGAGTATCAGTGCTCACAGATAACATTCGGAAAGCGGATAAAGATAACCTCAAGGGATATTACGAGTTTGAAAAAGTAAAACAACTAGAAGAGGATACAAGCTGGTTAAACTCTGCTGAGGATAAGGCTGTGAAGATTATCTCTGCCTTACTGAAGCACCTACCCCCTGAACACAAATATAAAGTAATATTTATGGAGAGAAATATAGACGAGATCCTTGCCAGTCAAAAAAAGATGATGGAACGAAGAGGAAAGGAAGAGGATAAAATTCCTGACGAGATGATGGCGAGACTTTTCGAAAAACATCTGAAAGAGATCAAGGAATGGTTAAGTGATAACTCAATTGAGACCCTTTACGTAAATTATAATGATGTGTTAGATGAACCGTTACCTCATCTTAGGAAGATAAATGAGTTCCTCTCTAAAGACCTCGATATCGAGAATATGGTTGGAGTGGTTGACCCTGATTTATATCGGCAACGTGGGGACCAACTACCTTAAAACATCTTACCCCGCCATTAATTCATGTCTATTCTGGGATTGGATCATGTTCATTTTCTTGTCAAAGACCTTAAAGAAGCAATCGAGTTCTACGAGACCCTTGGATTGAAGTTTATCGAGTATACCTCTCATGGTGGTAAAGCATGTATGATGACAAGTAATGATGGCGTTCTTTTTGAGCTACAAGAAACAGGGGTAATCGAGAACCCAGGTCTCAACCACATAGCCTTCTCAGTAGGGGACATCGATGAGTTCTGCGAAAAACTTGATAATAAAGGTCTAACAGTCGATGGGCCGCTGGATAACCCAAAAACGGGAAGGAGACTGGCTACAATTAGGGATCCCCATGGCTTCCTCTGGCAATTTGTACAGAAAAAATAAACAGAGTTTAGTAAACCCTGAAAGAATAAGATATTAACCAAAAATATTTTCTTCTAATCATCTATTTTCTAGTATGTCGATTTCTAGGCTTATTGGAGGTCTTGGAGATCTTCCCAGGATTAGGGATTTTAAGAGAAGAAGATTCAGTAGTTATGACCGTAAAGGAGGAAATAAGGATTATATCGTAATTGATCCTGGCGAAACAGCTATCATGGCGAAGATGAAGGGATCAGGCTGCATCAAGCATATATGGGTAACTATCCGCACTGATGAAGACTGGTACCTGAGAAAACTTGTCCTTCGAATGTACTGGGATGGTGAAGAGGAACCAAGTATTGAGGTTCCCATCGGAGACTTTTTTGGTATCGGTCATGGATTGACTCATAATTTCGTCAGCGCTCCCCTGCAGATGAGTCCCGAGGACGGCAAAGGCTTCAACTGTTGGTGGCCTATGCCGTACAGTCAAGGGGCTAAGATGACCATCGAGAACCAGGGAGAAAAAAAAGTCACTGCTTTCTACTATTACGTGGATTATGAGGAGTGGGGTGAGCCTGAAACGGGTTTGGGGAGATTCCATGTCCAGTGGAGACGTCAGAACCCAACGGATGGGATAAGCGATGAGGGAGCACCTAATCGAGTCTGGTTGTTCGAGGGAGAGAATCAAGATGGTGCTGGTAATTATGTTATACTTGAAGCAGAGGGAAAAGGTCACTATGTGGGTTGCAACGTTAACGTGCATAATCTTCGAGAAACTGATAAATTCAACTGGTACGGGGAGGGAGATGATATGATATTTATAGATGGGGAAGAACTCCCAAGTCTTGTAGGCACAGGGACTGAGGATTACTACGGGATGAGCTGGTGTCCCACACAGGAGTACTGCGCCCCATATCATGGGCTATCCTTACCGGGTGGAGAGAACTGGAAAGGCAAAATAACCTGGTACAGGTATCACATACTGGACCCAGTTTACTTCAAGGAAAGCATTAGAGTTACCATTGAACACGGTCACGCAAATCACAGGAGCGATGACTACAGCAGCACAGCCTACTGGTACCAGGAGGAACCCCACAAACCATTTGACCCACTTCCATCAGTGGAGAAACGTCTACCCAGACCCAGTCCAATTCTTTAGGTGATGAAATGTCATATCTTCTTGGAACGGACATAGGGACCACTGGGACCAAAACGGTAATGGTGGATCTAAATGGAAAGCTAAAGGCAAATAGCTACTTTGAGTATGACGTCCTTAACCCCCGTCAAGGTTGGGCTGAACAATGGCCAAGAATATGGGTAAATGCTGTTTATTCTACGATAAAGGAGTGCGTAGAAAAATCGGGCATAGCTCCTGAGGAAGTCTATGGCATCGCGATAAGCAGTCTATATGGGGGTAGTGGTATACCGGTTGACAGGAAATTTGAAGTCATTAGACCTTGTATCATATGGGCGGATCGTAGGGCTACCAAGGAGTGCAAGTGGGTCGAAGAAAAGATTGGCACTGATTCCTTGTTTGATGTGACTGGAAACGTAATCGACCCCTATTATGGTTACACAAAGATGCTCTGGATAAGGGAAAACGAGCCTGATCACTGGGAAAAAATACACAGACTTGAGACCCCTAACGCCCATGTCATCAGGCTTCTTACCGGGGGGTAGAGAATATTGATTATAGTAGTGCGGGGAACTATGGGGGAATATTCGATATCCACCAGAAGGACTGGAGCAGTGAGATGATGGAAGAACTGGGAATTCCTAGAAAATTTTTCCCTGAAAAAATCATCAGCTCGGAGGAGGTAGTAGGAGAAGTTACAGGAGAGGGATCAGAAAGGACGGGCTTAGAAAAAGGAACTCCAATATGCGCTGGAGGCATTGATGCCGCGGTGAGCGCTTTAGCTGGGGGAGCCATAGAGGACGGAGATCTGGCATCGATGCTGGGGACCAGCATGTGTAACGGATTCATAAGCCATAAAGCCAGGCTATCACAAAGGCTGGTGAATTTTCCTTACGTAGTTCAAGGAAGAGAGTACCTCTATGGCTTCACTGGTATATCCACCGCAGGTTATACAGTCAGGTGGTTCAGGGATCAACTTGAAGTACCCGAAAAATTGAGGAATGAATACCCTGAGAAAGACTCGTACATGGTACTAGATGAGCTCGCATCCGAGGTTGAGGTTGGTAGTGATAACCTGATCTTTCTGCCTCATATGATGGTGGGAGAGCGCGCTCCTTACTGGGATGAGCATTTAAGAGGAGGATTCATTGGTTTAACAGTATCTCACACGAAGGCACACCTGTTTAGATCTGTACTCGAGGGAGTAGCTTACGCCATGAAGTACAGTATAGAGGCAGCAAAAGACACCGGGATAATGATTAATCGTGCAATACTGGTAGATGGAGGAGCCCGATCACCGTTATGGAGGCAGATAATTGCTGACGTTACTGGTGTGAAGATGGATTATATTCCGGGGGCTCAGGGAGCACCATTGGGAGATGCCATACTGGCGGGTCTTGGTACAGGTCTGCTAAAGGATTATCGCGTTATTGAGGAGTGGCTTGGAGAAAAAGTCCCAATGAAACCTAAGAACACAATGGAATATCAGAAGTATTACGGGCTCTATGTTTCCTGCCTAGAGGCGATTAAACCTCTCTTCAAACAATTTTCACAATATGAATAAAATGGGAGATTTTACATTATTATTCTGGCATCGACGATTCTGGCGCCATCTGGGTACGCCAATATTGGGTTCATGTCCAGTTCCTTGATCTCAGGGCAGTCCATGAGCATATCGCTCGTCTTTAATAGGATATCTGCCAAGGTTTCTTGATCGACTGGTGGGTTCCCTCTGACTCCTTCGAGGATTTTGTAGGCTCTTATCTCCTTGATCATCTCTTCTGCATCTCTTTTCTCGATGGGGGCTACCCTGAAGCTCACATCTTTGAGTATCTCTACGAAGATCCCTCCTAATCCAAACATTAGTGTTGGGCCAAATGTGGGATCAGTCGTGCTACCAATGATGATCTCGGTTCCTTTAGGTGCCATCTCCTGGACTAGTATTCCTGTTATCTCTGCATCTGCTTTGTATTTTTTTGCGTTATCAATTATTGTGTTGAACCCGTCTCGGATTCCCTGCTCATCCTCTACTCCGACTATGACTCCTCCGGCATCTGATTTGTGAAGAATCTGGGGGCTTACTATTTTCAGTACTATGGGGTAACCTATCCCTTCAGCTGCTTCAACTGCTTCGTCCTCATTCTCGGCTACACTAATCTTGGTAACAGGCATATCGTATAAAGCGAAGAGTTTCTTCGCCTCGTGCTCGAATAAGAAATCCCGTCCATCAGCTTTTGCGATCTCGAATATTTCCGAAACATCTTTTCCTCTCATAAGGATACCTCTAATCTTCTTTGTTAAGCCATTTCAATAATTTAAAAATATAGGCTGTATTTACCTGGTAATAAAGTCAATATTCGAAGATATGAGACCTATCTTCTCATCATATGGTTCTTGATCCAGACCGCTACCTGCTGGAGAAGAGGATTAGGAGTCTTAACGACTGGGATATCCCTGGCACCAATCTTTAGACTGGACCTGTACTCAGGCATAGCCGCGTAGATGACGCTAGCCCAGTATATCTTCCCCTGTTTCCTCTCCTTCAAAAGTTCCTTCGTGTTAAAAGGGAGAGGGACGTGGTGGAAGGCTACGCCATCTGCCCAGTTTAAAATTATGGGTCGACCGATATCAAGAAATAAGGCACCGGTTTGTGCCAGATCATCAATATGGTACTCGACCATCTCAAGTATTACCAGCTCTTCTACAGGTTTGTAGCTTATCCTCATTTATCCACATATATCCTGGTGGTAGTTAAATAAGTTCACTGTGGATGAAGTCTACTATGGTACCCATGTGAACCTTAGCAGTCATAAGTAAGTCTTCTACTCGTATTCTCTCATCTACTCCACCCATACCGTAAACCCGTGGACCATAAGATACCGCAGGTACTCCTCGTTTCCTCCAGAAACGGCAATCAGTCCCACCAGAGGTGAAACTCAGAGTTGGCTTTTCCCCGGTTTGCTCATTTGAGTTCTTTGAGAGGAAGCTTACAATTTTTTCTTCCTCACGGGTATATGTTGTTTCTGTGATGATATCTGGGTGACGGTTCCACTCCACCTTCACAGAAGGTTCTTTTTCATGGACAACAGTTTCTACTTTTCCCTTTATTTCCAAAGGGGTAATGCCTAGCGGTAGTCTGATGTCAATTTCTGCTTCGCAGCTTGCAGGAATAATGTTGTCCTTTGCTCCACCTTTTATTGTCCCGATGTTAACGGTAACCTTTCTGAGTACCTCTGACATCTTCTTGGACTCGTGCCCATACTGTTGCTCATAACCCTTCATCACCTTAGCTGTTAATTCCTTCTCACTGGGTGTTAGTTCTGGCTCAAACCCATTCAAGGAATCTACACTGGGAAGGGTATTCACCAGTTTCAGTATAGCGTTCTCCCCAACATAACCTGCAAAGCTGCCATGGGCAGCTTTTCCCTCTGCTCTAAGCAGTAACGGGACCCGGCTTTTCTCGCCTATCCTGACTGTTAGACCGGAGGGTTCCCCGTTTAGGACGGCGTCACCCAGTAATGCATATTTATTATTTAGGAGCCAGAGGGCACCCCATCTACCACCAGTCTCCTCATCCGAGGTACCTGTGAAAGTAATTTTACCCGGAAGTTCCTCTTCGAGCAGTCTAACATAACAGTAGAGTAGGGAAGCAAGTCCTCCTTTCATATCTCCGCTCCCTCGACCGCATATGAAAGAATCTTTTACGATTCCACTATAGGGATCTACTGACCATTCCTCTCCTACTTCTGCTGTGAACTGGTCTAAGTGGCCATTTAGTACTAGATGCGGTGACCCCACGCCTGTAGATGATACTACGTTTACTATTCCTTCCTTGGGCTCGAATAGTTCTACTGATCCTCCTTTTTTCTCTATATATTCCTTGATAAATTCTGCAAGTTCGACGGTGTTACCTGGTGGATTATCGCTGGGTATTTGTATTAATTTTCTACATAATTCAATTACTTCTTCAGACTTGATACTTTGAATAATTCTGTCTTTATATCTTGTTGACATGAAGGACACACTAAAATAAAATTATGAGTGGATCTTTTTGACTAGATTGCCTAGTCTCTCTCCCATTTTTTTACAGGTTTCGAGATCAGAGTCATCAGGTTCTCCCACGGATGCTGCTCCATAATGATTTCTACCAGAGGTTCCTTGTAGTACAAATCCGTGGATCATTAGTGCTTCGTTGAGGGCGATGATAGTAGTCTCGGCTCCTGAGTGGGTTCCACCTGAGCTGCTGAAGGCTCCTCCAACTTTTCCGTCTAATTTTCCATGGTATTTTATGGATTCGTCTAGGAACTGTTTGATCTCTGCTGTGGGTAGACCGTAATAGACTGGGGATCCGATTATTAAGCCTTCAACATGGGGTAAATCGTCAATTGAGGCTTCATCAATCTTCTTTAGGTCCACCTCAACATCGGTTGATTCTACTCCTTCTTTTACTGCGAAAGCCATCTTCTCTGTGTTACCAGTCCTGCTATCGTAAACAATTAGTATTTTCATTTTTTCCACTATGCTAGCTCTTTATCCGCGTCTTCTGTGGCGTAACATGCTTTTACTTCGCCATAGTATAGCATATGCATGTCTTCGTTGGGGTAGACATCATCTTCTATTATTTTCTTTAGTTCTCCGGGTTCGAGCATTTTCTTGTATATTATCTCGCACTCGTAATGTACGGGACACTCCCCGATAAAGGGGGTTTTAACCTTCATACTCTGTTCTTCAGCCATACCAAGCTCTTTGAATTTATCCATATCACGTCCTGACTTCGTTCCACACACATCGAGCCATTCCTCATGCCCTTCTGCAGGCAAGCAGACGGTAAAGCTATCTGACTCCTCTAGGAGCTTGAAGGTATGTCTGCTCTTCCTAACGGCTACTACGAATACGGGCTTCCTCCACATGGTACCCAGGAAACCCCAGCCTATAGTCATGGCGTTGGCAGGTCCTTCTTTACCTTTGGAAACTAGGAATAGTCCTCCGTCTCTCATAAGTTTGTTAACTTCTTCTACGTATTCGAAGACTGCTACTTCTTCTCTTTTCAAAATAGATCATAGTTTAGGACATGTTATCTTTGATAACTCTTTTGCCCCTAGAGCCAGGGTGGATAATAGTTGATAAATGCATCAATATATGGTTTCGCTGTAAATATTATAGATCAGTAATATAGAATATAGTGCGAAAAGAGTCTTATACTGCCAATGAGGAACTGATTTTAGCGCTCTATTAAGTGATAAAATGTCATTTACAGAAAAGATCGATGTTCTAGACTTATTAATCAATATCCTCAGAGAACATGAGGAAAAACTCGATGAGCTGGTCGCAAGACTTGAGGTGGTTAGCGAGACTATTCAGCGTGATCCTGACCTGAGAAGGAGCTTATTGGAGTATGAGAAAGGTATAAGCTTGGAAGATGAGAAGATTGGAGTAAATAATATACTTGTAGTAGATGACGACAAGAACCTGGCGAACACCTTCAAACTGGTTCTACAGAGCGTGGGATTCAACGTGGACACAGCGATAACTGGATTACAGGCACTCTATAAGGCTAATCGGAAAAAATATGATCTAGTAATCCTTGACATTAATCTTCCTGACATGCTGGGAGATGAAGTCGCTGAGAAGCTACATGAAGCGGATAATGACGCGAAAATAATCATGATAACAGGCTACAGTAGTTTCAAGGAAGAGATGACAAACGAGAAGATAGGGGTCAATGAGATTATTATGAAACCAATCCCGCCCGAGGACTTGGTTACCATGACTAAAAAAGCCCTTAAAAAGGAAAATAAATCTAGATAATATACCCGATATCTATTCTCTCAAAGTCTCTTACAAGTTCTAATTCAAGGTCTGGTTCGATATCGTCATAATCTTCCATAGAGATATCAGCCCAAGGGCCTGAGAGAGCAGCCTCTACAGTCTCATGGGTTTTTCCAAAAGTCTCCTGGCAGATGCGGTAAGTTAACCGTCTAACCTCCCTCTCATCGGTATAACCTAAAGTATGAAGATACTCGTGTAATAATATCGCGAAAACCTGAGACTTATGCTTTGACGAATAAATCTGACCCAATAACCGTCTGTTAATCACAATGTCGTTGGTGCCGAGGGGGTGAAAAGCTCCCACATTTATTGGAAGGTTGCCTAGTAAAAGCATTAACCCCATCCTGTGAAGCCCCATTGTTAATTTAACCACTTTTTTAACCAGTGAAAAAATATCCCCATAACTGGTAGCTTTATCTAGCTCAGTGGTGAGGGTCAAGTAGTATCCTCCTAGACTGCTTCTACTGCTTTGACTTCAGGGATTTTCTTTTTTAGGTAGTTCTCTACTCCCCACTTGAGCGTCATCTGGCTCATGGGGCAGCCGGCACATGATCCTGTTAGTCTTACTTTGACGGTACCATCGTCATCAATATCGACTAGCTCTACGTCACCACCGTCTACTTGTAGGTGAGGACGTACCTCTTCCAATGCTTGCTTTACTTCTTCTTTCAAAAGATTCACTCTCACAAGGGAAGATCCGATGATATTTAAATATTGAGAGAGTAGAACCTCTCGTATCAATAGCTTTAACGCTTTCTTACCTAATATCAGAATTATCTCTGAGAAGATAAGTTTATGATAAAATCATCTATTTATTTACGTGTGAGGTTATCCTACTATTGATTGTACTCTGCCTACTTTACCATCTGTAAGGCGTACCTTGATTCCATGTGGGTGAGAGGAGCTGTTAGTAAGAATATTCTTAACGATACCTTCAGTTAGTATGCCTGTCCTTTGGTGTTTCTTCATTACAATATGGACCTGTAAGCCTGGTTTGATTTTGCTTCGTTGCTGATGAGGTTGCATTCCAGCCCTTGTAGTATCGTGGCTTATAGGTGATTCGAGTAGTTTGCGTTCGCAACTTTATTCATAAACATATCAAACTTAGGATGAAATGAGGATAAAATCATCGATTAAAAATTGGGGATGGTTTGCGGGAGATATCTCCAGTGGGCAGAGTTCGAATCCCACTTCTAGGTTAGATTAGCGGCGGGTTTGACCTCACTCATAATGGTGAACAAAATCTCAACATTTGATTCTTAGAACTATCATATCAATGCATGTAAAATATTGAAAGTTCTCTCGTATCAATAGCTTTTTTTCGACAATTCTGTCATACATGTTAAAAATGGATTAAAATTTATGAGGTATATCTTAAAATTGGGTGAGTTTGGAACCTAATCTGTATGTGTTTAGCTAGGATTAAAAAAGTGGAAATTTAACTTATTTATTCAGGTTTTTAGCTAAGGATTACGCGGAAAATCAAAATAAGTTTTATTTAAACTCAATTTTAGCATAGAAAATTATTGAGCTAAAAACGTACCAAAAAATTAATTTTTAAAAGTGATTTGAGTTGATTTATAACTTCCAATTTTAATTCAGTATTGTGAGAAACACTAATAATAGTAATACAAAGAAAATCTTTTACACGTTAATTGGAACTGTCTCACTTCTTTTAGGGATAATAGGTATAATACTGCCAGTGTTACCGACAACACCCTTTATACTGTTCTCAGCTTGGTGCTATTTCCGTGGCTCTGAGCGATTCCATGACTGGCTTATCAATCACCCCTATCTTGGACCGATAGTCGCGGAATACGGTGACGGGGAGGGTATGACTAAAGAGAGCAAGATTAAAGCCATCTTTTTTACATGGACTGCCGTCATTTTGACTGCAGTATTCATACTTGACTCGCTTTTTATGCGTGTCATTATAGTCTTGATAGCAGTAATAGGCACAATTGTAATCGTGAGGATAAAAACTAGAAAAAAATTAGAAAAATGAAGCTATTCAGAGTCTAACTTCTCGACTTCAGAGATATCCAGATTGCGGAAGATTAAAAATAAAATTATCGTCCTCTACAATCAGGCGAGATCAAAGCGGTCAAGGTTCATTACCTTGTCCCACGCCGATACGAAATCGTGCAGGAACTTTTCTTGGGAATCATCACATGCATAGACTTCTGTTATGGGCCGGAGTTGAGAGTTCGAACCGAAGACAAGGTCGACGCGGGTACCAGTCCACTTGAGTTCGCCTGTTGCACGATCATGACCTTCGAACAATTCTTCCTCTTCGGAGGTTGCCTTCCACTTGGTGCTCATGTCGAGTAGATTTACGAAGAAGTCATTAGTGAGTGTCTCTGGCTGCTTGGTGAAGACTCCGTGTTGAGAATGTCTGTAGTTGGCATTCAGAACGCGCATACCGCCAATGAGAACCGTCATCTCAGGAGCAGTCAGGGTTAGCTGTTGCGCACGATCAAGCAGTAGTTCCTCCGCGGGGACTGCGTATTTAGTTTTAAGATAGTTACGGAAGCCGTCTGCAACTGGTTCGAGTACAGAGAATGACTCCACTTCGGTTTGCTCCAGTGATGCATCCATACGACCTGGCGTGAAGGGAACAGTTATATCGTAACCAGCATTCTTTGCGGCTTGCTCAACTGCAGCGCACCCACCCATGACGATCAAGTCAGCTAGGGATACCTTTTTTCCACCTGACTGTGCGCTGTTGAACTCCTTTTGGATCTCCTCAAGAGTCTTCAGCACATTTTTAAATTGGTCTGGAGGGTTGACTTCCCAGTCCTTTTGTGGAGGAAGACGGATGCGTGCTCCGTTCGCACCGCCTCTCTTGTCAGAGCCTCTGAAAGTGGATGCTGCAGCCCAAGCTGTATAGACCAGTTCCGAGATCGACAAGCCTGAGTCAATGATCCTGCTCTTAAGTTCTCTGATATCCTTATCATCGATCAACTCATGATCGACTTCTGGTATCGGATCCTGCCAGATAAGTTCCTCCTCAGGTACTTCTGGACCGAGATAGCGTGAACGGGGTCCCATATCACGGTGAGTGAGTTTAAACCAAACACGAGCAAAGGCATCCGCGAACTCTTCTGGATTCTCATGGAAGTTACGGGCAATTGGCTCATAGATGGGGTCCATCTTCAATGCCATGTCTGCTGTAGTCATCATGGTAGAAACTCGTTTCGATGGGTCGTGAGCAGCGGGTGCGAGGTCCTTTTCATCGACGCCTTTTGGTTTCCACTGCCATGCACCGGATGGACTTTTAGTCAGTTCATACTCGTAACCAAACAGCATATCGAAGTATTCCATGCCCCACTGAGTTGGGTTCGGCGTCCAGGGACCTTCTAAGCCACTGGTGATCGCGTCATCTCCCATACCGCTGCCAAAACTACTTTTCCAGCCAAAGCCCTGCTCTTCCATGCCAGCGGCTTCAGGCTCAGGACCGATAAGGCTGGGATCGCCAGCACCATGGCATTTTCCGAATGTGTGTCCACCGGCTAGAAGGGCAACGGTCTCTTCGTCATTCATCGCCATACGCGAGAAAGTCTCTCTAATGTCGAGACCAGACGCAACGGGATCTGGCTCGCCGTTTGGTCCTTCTGGATTAACATAGATCAAACCCATCTGCACGGCAGCGAGGGGATTTTCAAGTTCTCTTTCACCTGTGTACCGCCTGTCACCGAGCCACTCAGTCTCGGAGCCCCAATAGACATCCTTCTCTGGTTCCCATATGTCTTCACGTCCACCGCTGAAACCAAAGGTCTTCAAGCCCATTGATTCTATAGCGCAGTTACCTGCGAGCATCATCAGATCAGCCCAGGAGATTTTCCTACCATATTTCTGCTTTATTGGCCATAGTAGACGGCGTGCCTTATCGAGGTTAGCGTTATCTGGCCAGCTGTTGAGGGGTGCAAGGCGTTGGTTACCAGAGCCTGCGCCTCCGCGTCCATCGCCTTTTCGGTATGTTCCTGCGCTGTGCCATGCCATTCGGATTAAGAGTCCCCCGTAGTGACCGTAGTCGGCTGGCCACCATTCCTGGGAGTCAGTCATGAGTGCATGTAGGTCTTTTTTAACGGCTTCCAAGTCGAGTTTCTTGAATTCTTCAGCGTAGTTGAAATCTTCCCCCATAGGATTTGAGAGAGAGGAATGCTGGTGAAGAATATCAAGGTTTAACTGGTTTGGCCACCAGTCTATGTTCGATGTGCCGTGTGCACTTGTGGTTATATCTTTTTTCTTTTCCAATTTATTTTACCTTCTTGTATTCAATTTCATGTTGAAAAGGGATCAATTTAAAACTTATTATTAATTAATAATGAATAGTGTTTAGATGGGTGCGAGGGATAAAATCATTGAGGCTTTCAGAACTAAAGGATATAGGGCCACTTCACAGAGAATTGCCATTGCTGACTCTGTGTTAAATAGCAAAAAACATCCCTCAGCTGAGACTATTTATGAAGAAGTAAAACAAGTTTTTCCGACTTTGAGCATTTCTACTGTGTATAATACGCTTCATCTATTGAAAGATCTTAAACTGGTAAACGAGTTAGCTTTTCATGATAACACAAGGTACGATCCTAATACTGAGACACATGTAAATCTGGTCTGTGAAAGATGCCAAGAAATAACAGATTTGGAAGACCCTGAACTTGAAGAATTTATTAAATATGCCACAGAAAGAGAAGGTTTCACAGTTACTGGTTATAGACTGGATGTCTATGGATTATGCAGAGATTGTAAGACTAGATGAGTATCGTCTATCATTAAATAATCATGTATCTCTTTATAGGGGAGATATCGCCTCTAGAGGCAGGGAAGCGTAGAGGTTTTCTTCAATTTTCTATAGCTGAGCACTATAAAGTCTATGTACCTTTTTCGTATGGCTTAAGCGCAGCGTAGACTGAGTAATTGTAGGGTGTATCGATTCCATGTTTTTTACCAAACCTGATAACTGCTCCATTGAACGTCTCAAGCTCAATGCGACGGCCTGCTTCCAGGTCCACCATCATGGAGGGTTTAACTTCTGGAGGCATCTGGGATATACTTTCTAGGATACCTTCAATCATTTCCCTGGTGATAATTACACCTTCAGCCCGTGCAACTGATGCGGTCTCCAGCATCACCCTTCTCATCAGATCCCACGTCTCCTCATAATCATGTACAGTACCAATAGAGGACCTGGTAATACATACGACTCCGTGCAAGCCAGAGAGTGAGGTTAACTTTCTCCATAGATTAAACTTGATATTCTTGGAAGCTACGGCATCAAAGCCTATCTCCTTGAACATCTTTTCAAGGTTTTTAACTCGTTCAGTTAAGACTCCGGAAGTCTCACCGAAAGATAAATTCTTACCACCAGCATGACGAACCACCCCCGGTGTAATCAAGTGAGAGTTTATAATTGAAACCCCCACAAGAACATGTTCGGAGCCTACAATCTCACCAACTCTAGTTGGTGCTTCTACACCATTTTGAACAGTGAGTACCATGGTATCAGACCCGATCATAGGCTGAATCTGTCTTGCGGCTTCTTCTAGATCGTAGGTCTTGACACAGAAAAGGATCAGATCAGTTATTCCCACTTCCTCTGGTTTACTCGTAGCATTCGCCGTGATGGTGTGGTCTCCGAAGGTTTTTGATTCAAGACTTAGCCCTTTCTCTTTTATCGCCTCAAGGTTTCTACCTCTTGCGATCAATGTTACGTCGTGCTCTGCCTTCTTTAATAGTACCCCAAAAAGACCTCCTTGTCCCCCTGTTCCCATTATTGCTATTTTCATGGTTATGAGATTACGGTTTATCACTAAAACTTTTACTAATAATACATACTGGCTACCCAGAGATTTCAATAAAAAAAGAAGAATATTTGGACTGTAAGAAAGCCTCTAAGATGTATTTCTACGACTAATTATAGCATATAAAGAAACTACCACTAACAATAACAGAGCTGTTACGTAAATAATGGTATTGGTGTCTTCTTGCTCCTCCTCGGCTTCTTCTTCAGGTTCAGTTTGGGGTTCTTCCTCAGGCTCTGGCTCAGGTTGTGGTTCAGGTTCATCTGTTGTTACCTTTCCTTCTATTATGTCTGCCAGCTTTGCTCTCGCCTCTTCCCAGTCATCTGGGTCTGTTGGCCAGCTTATGTCTGCTTGTATCCAGCCATCACATTCGCCCTGGTATATCTCGCATCCTACTTCCCATAACACTACTGGGATCATTTTCTCTACGACACGGGCTGTACGCACTGGGTCTACCTCCGCGGCTAAAGTGAGATAATCTACATCCTGTAAACCCCGCCTCCAGTGCTTCAAACGCAAAGAAGCAAAGGGGCCCTGAACATTATAATTATCTTCAGTAAATAGTAAGTCTGTCCCAGGATATAGTAACACTCCATCGCCGTTGAAATAGTTCCAACCTGTTTTCCCCAGCTCCCTGTCATCGTTCTCGTAGCTACCGTAGGTTTGAGCCGTTTGAAAGACGTTAGTCTGCCCCATGTCTCCTTGGTAATTGTTGTAGTAGGTGGATTCCCAGTAGAACCATCTGTCGACGCTCATCTTGTATTGTCCCCATGCAAGAACCCGGAGAGATACCCCGTCATCCTCGGTGGCAAAAGACCCTGTGGCTGGACGCTGTCCGTTGTACATGTAGAACCGTGTGCCGGGTTTGGCTCTGTGCGTCTGGAGAGCTTCTTCCCATCTCTCTGTGATACCAAAAGTGCCCTCCGATGTCGGTATATCCAGAGAAGGGGTATGTCTAACCGCGTCCGTAAGAGGAATGGTAGCCATTGACATTACGTTTTTGCCTATCCCTGGGTTTGTTTCCATCCAGTTTGCCCATCTCTCGATTTTAGAAAACTCATCAGATTCATCTATAAGGTAGAGAAAGACCTCCGTAGGCGTAGAGAAGTCCTGATCTTCAAACCAGTTCGCCCAAGAATCCGTGTTTTCCCACATATCCTCTTCTGAGCCATCCTGCCAGTGCCAGCTTCCGTAGATACCTATGGAGAAGACGTTGTTACCCACACCTTCTCCGACGCCAGAATACCCATATTCCGTTGTAAAGAGTTCGCCGTTAAGCCGTGATATCCATGCGTCAACTAGGTCAATATTACTCCCCCCACTTGTGACATCAAAGTCCCAGTCATCTATCAATGAGATCTTGTGACGGTGTACCAGTTGAAAATGTCTATTCTGCAACTCGATGGACTGTTCATATGCATCGGTTCCAGGGTAAGGATATTCATCTCCTAGGTACCGGCTATTGATGTTCTCAGTAGAGTAAGCTAACATCGTCTTGGCGCTGGGATAATCCGGAAGCGTAAACTCCCTGACGTTTAGATTTACTGGAACTTCGTGCTCTTCCTCACCATCTATGAGGATGGATATAATGCCTATGTAATCTCCAGGTGGAGTATCCTTAGGGATATAAATGTCACACCATATTGACTGTGAAGTTCCCGCACTTATCGAGAAGGGCGACTCTAGCTCAAGGGGGATAGCGATCTCAGGGTACATCTTGTTATGATCAGGACGGTCCTTCCAAACCCCGAGTCCCTCATAATCCTCGTTGTAAGGAAGCTGGAAACGTGTGGGTATATGCCTTTCATCGTAGTCAATTCCTGCAAAGGCCAGGTTAGTGCTCAATCCTTCTATCTCTAGGTATCGCACATAGAAGAGCTCAATGTTGCGACCAACAAAGTTGAACAAATCGTCTCCTCCTGAAGCAGCTCGGGTTGTTATCTTCGAACCATCAGGTCCTTCCAGCGTGTTTAGCGTTACCTCCACACCGGATACGTCAGAACTGGGTGACTCTAATACCAGGTTAAATGATACACCCTCGTTTCTAGCGCCAAATAATGCAATCTCTGATCCATTCCAGACCGAGCTGAGTACAGACTCGGGATCGATGGATGCTCTTAATTCATCTTTTGTTACTTTATCACCACCATCATTAGCCCACAAGATAATTCTGCTTGAATCAGAACCATTTACCTGATTCAAGAAAACGAAGTTTACAGAAAACAAAATCGTTAAAATTGAGAAGGAAAAAAGTGTTAAAAAAACGCGTCTTTTACTATTCTTAGTAAAAATCATTATATGATTTGTTAATTAATTAGTATTAATTATTTTTCTCAAGACACTTATCCATAGATCTGATTAGTAAAAAAATGGTCTAAAAATCTTGAAGAGAAATGAATTCTCAATGGTTGTAATTGTGAAATTTGTGCATTTTTGCAAGCCATTATTATTATTCTTTGAAGATAAATATCTCTTCAATGGTTTTATCGAAGAACCTAGCTAGTTTAAACGCCAGTTCTAGGCTAGGGTTATACTTGTCGTTCTCCACGGCGTGGATTGTCTGACGGGTTACCCCTACTTCTTCTGCTAGCTGTTCTTGAGAAATATTTTCGATGGCTCGAAGGACCCTAAGATTATTCTCCAAGGGCTATCCTCCCATCTGCCTCTGATAATACCAGGTAAATAATCCTTGAACTCCCAGAATAATGAGTGCCTGATAAGAGAAGGCATATCCTACGAGCCTATACTCCTCGAAGCCCCGATAGCTCAACTCCACTAATACTATGCCCATTAATGCGGTTAATGCTGTGACGTATCCAAGGGTTCTGCTGGATGCTTTTTGCTGAATTACTGCGGTTCTCTCATCATGTAAAACTTTTGATAGTTGCTTCCTCGACACATACAGGGCTATTACTCCACCCAGTATTGCTAATGCTGGAAGAACCCAGTTATGTCTGACTGCACCATAGGCAACTATTACTCCAATCCCAGTGACTATTACTGTCTTGATTTGGTTAAATTTTTCTTTATCCATACTACATCATGTATAACGTTATTTACATTGTGTAATATATGCTTTACTATTTGTAAAACATTCTTATATATGGAGATAACATACAAAAACATACCTAATCTAAAGATCCTTAACCCATTAATCAAATTCTTATATTTAGTGATAGTTGTAATTTTAGGTATTCTAATGAGTTGATTAAAATGAATACGGATGAGAAAAAGAAAGTAGTGACAGCTACTATAATAATTGCATCCTTTCTGCTTGGTAGCTTAGTGACCAACGCGGTTACAGACAGAAATATTAGCTCCGTTCACCCAGCTTACTCACAGGCATCGATATGGAGTAGATTATTTGGGAACGTCCAGCAAGACGAGATAACGGAGTACGCTGACGTAATCAGGCTAGTACTGGATCAGATAGATAAGATACACGAACTGGAGACCAGGATCACAGTACTTGAGACATGTGGGAGCGAGTGCAAACACAGCTTCCCGCCTTCAGACTACGATAGCGGATGGCAGCCCATATCAAAAAACGAGCACCTAGTCCTCGAGCATGACCTAGATACAATGGATTATCTAGTATACATGATGAAAAACGATGATGAGAACCGCAACGAGTTCCATAACTTTGGCACAGGAGGAGCATTCATAGAAGACTATTTGATAGAAATACAAACTTCTGCAGGGACAATGTGGAAAGCCTCAAGAAACTCCATAGAAATATACAGATACAAGGACGATATGATGAGCGACTATGTACGAGTCCTCCTCTGGAAAATACCCCCCTAAACAAACAAGAAATCTAACCCCCAATTTTTTATGTAAAAATATTTGTATACAAGTATTAAGAAATTTTATAATCTTAAAAACAAGTATATTTTGTTATTTTTCTCTTTCAAATAGCAGGTAATGTTTTATCCAGATATCACGGCCACTCGCTTGATATGTGTGAAGACTCCATCCATCCCTCTGGACGTCCTCGATACATTCAGCAATTTTTCTGTGATCATCAAGCTGTATACATCTCCATTCTTTCAACCAAGACTCACCTCCAAAAAATCACACAAATTAGAAATCTAAGTTATCTCTATTAAAAAGTATCTTAAAAAAGTGAAGATAAAATCAAAAAAGTTCTCTCATTCGCCTCATTATCTACCTACAACTTTTCGGAGGATTACTCTAAACGGGTTCATTCCTGGCACCCTTTCCATATACTCTACATACTTCTCTCCAAATTTGTTAATGAGCCTCTTGTCCTCTCTTAAAGAATCAAGGTAAATAGCTGCTGAGGAGGGGAAAAAGAGAATAGCAGCCACCCAGTATTGAGATAGTAGAGCCAGTGCTATGCTCATTAAAACCCCTGCGAAATATTGAGGATGCCTGACTATGGAGTAGATACCAGAATCTACGAGAGCTGTTGTCTGTGTGTAGCTTTTCCCTTGTGGTACCTTTCCTTTTCTTCTGAGAGTGAAGATTGGTACCCAGCCAAATATTGCTGATAAGGTCATAACCATCCATCCAGCATTAACTATGTTATCATGTCCCAAGTGATTGTAACGTAAGAAGGTCAAAAATATCTGAGTAAACAGCGGACAGGATGAAATGCAGTCTTTCCAAGTAAAACCTCTCTTGGGAGCCTCTACTTTTGACATACCAGTGTCTTTTTGTCCTGAGTCTTTATTATTCTGCCGGGTTCGTGCAATCCACCATATACCTGCCCCCTGGATGATGATTACAGCAGTATAAATCCACACACTATTCCATCCGAAGGTGAATCCTCCTGAGACTGTCCCCATGGTGGAGGAAACCGTCCAAGTTAAAGGCCACATTATCAGCAGGTTTCTAGTCAACCTGAATACTACTCCGAAAAACATACCAATTACTCCAAGTCTAATGACTATTTCCCAGGGATATGTCCCAATGCGATATGATCAGAGACATAGCCCAGCCGCTAGGATACCTGGCAATACTCCGAAAGCCCTCTCAAATCTTAGTTAAATCCAGCAAAAGACGAAGAAAGGTTCCCAGAAACATAGACTATTAAAAATTACAGGGGGTAGAACCAGCTCAGCTGGGATATTGGATAATACTCCAAGTACCCTTGGGATTAATCTCCAGACTACTATGAGGCTGACCAGCAGACTAGGAAACCATCTTCTTCTACTAATGCCAATCTGTTTCAAAGGCTCTCCACGAATAAGTTACAAACTGGATACATGCAAACATTAAGATAAGTTTTAATACTTCATGTTAGAATATACTAACATAATGTTATATCTATTTAACATTGTGTTAGATTGGTATAACATAGAGGTGTTGAAATGCAGCTTAGAAAAACTCTCGGAGTATTGATATGCCTGACTGGGGCGTACCTTATGTATAATGGAAGTATACTGGGTGAGGACACAACCGGGTTAGCTAGAGTAATTGGCATCATCGGCATCGGCTTAATAGGTTCATCCATTAATTCAAGAACTCTGGAAGAAGAAAAGCAGCTCGGGGATGATTAGATGGTCGATATACCATGGTATGGGGCAAGTGGTTTAATTCTAGTAGCAATAATTGCAATTGCAGTCTTCGCGTTATGGAGGATAAATAAGGAGTTAAAGTCAGGGTTTCCCCTTCAAGATGAGCGGACAAGAATAATCACAGGGAAAGCAGCTACTTTTGCCTTCTATATTGGGTCTTACTTCATGTTAGCCTTGATGCTGGTCAATTTAATACACCTTCAGAGTCATGATAACCCAATTCTGGATACAGGTTATGCTCTAGTGGTTTCAGTGATGGTTCAAAACCTGTCATTCATCGTTTTTCAGCACTACTTTAATGTGAAAGAGGGCTGAGAGTGGTGTTCAGGACGAGGATCAAGGAGTATAGGGCAAGATATGACATGACCCAGGAAGATCTGGCATTAAAGGTAGGGGTTAGACGCGAGACCATCAGTTTCCTGGAGAGGGGAGTGTATATGCCATCCTTACAGCTAGCATATGATGTAGCGAGGGTATTCAAAACAAAGATAGAGGACGTATTTATCTTCGATGACGAAAACAATGGAAAAGAAAAACCAGACATTAACATGTGAGGGCAAATTCTGCGCTTGTACACTTTTTGATCAATATTTACCACAACCTTGATGTTAAATGATCACCATTAATCATACAAGAGAGAGTTCAATTGAAGATAAAAAAATCAAAACCTATAGAGACTCTTCGGCGAGTAATGCCTACAACTTATTTCCTTATCCTTATGGCATTATCTATATTCTCGCACTTCTATATTCCACTGAGTAAACTCTTTTACTACCCAGTAACATATATCGGGTATCTTCCGCTCGTATCCGGGATAACACTCAACCTATGGACAGATAGATTATTCAAAGTAAATGACACCACGGTTAAACCCCACTTAGATCCAAATGTTTTGATTACGTCTGGACCCTTCAAAGTCAGTCGGCACCCCATGTATTTGGGTATGGCATTGGTCTTACTTGGAGTTGCGGTAATCCATGGCACAATCATCTCTTTTATTTATCCGATAATATTCATCTTATTAATGGAGATCCTGTTTATTCCCGTAGAGGAGTCTAATCTTATGAGGTTGTTTGGGCAAGAATACCTAGATTACATGAAAAAGGTAAGAAAATGGTTTTAACTTCTAACTAAAAGTCTGTTTTACCATCATACCTTAATATGTACATGTAATAACTTTATTTTACTTATTCAAATACTTTAAACATGCTTATTACATGAGACTGTCTGATTGAATTCCTCGTAAACGCATAACCTATTCTTGAAGGTCTATTTTCGGGCTGAACTCGAAATGGACCTTTTTGATAAAGAGGTGTTACAGACCTTGAAAGACAATGACCATAGAAGATTCCAAGAGATACTCTCAGAAATAAGCTTCCCCCATAACAAACTAAGAGAACACCTCAACAAACTCATCCCACAAAACATAATCTAGAGATAGAAAGCTGTTTTAGGTTAAGATATGTTATTAGTGAACATAGTCACTCTCAAATACTGATGTTTGACTCATCTTTGGGTGTTCGGTGTTTGTGTGATAATATTGTATGAATTGACTGCCCTTGAAGTCTATTAATTATTTAATTCTGTTTATAGCTCATTTTAAAGCAAGGTAGCACACTATCCGTAACAGGTAGGTCGTTTAATTATTATTAGATATAAAGTTAATTTTTAAAAAAAGTAGGGATTAGGTTAGAGATCCATGTCTTCGTCCATGTCGCCGCCAGGTCCGCCGCCCATGTCGCCGCCAGGTCCGCCGCCAGATTTAGCGGCTATCACATCATCGATCCTAAGTATCATTGACGCTACTTCGACGCCGGACTTTATTACCTGCTGCTTTACGACCATAGGCTCCACGACGCCTTCCTGCAGCATGTCGACTACACCTTCGTCGTAGACATTGACGCCCATATAGGCACCATCTGGCTTAGCGTGGGCAGCCTTCATGTCAACCATTGTATCTAGTATATCAAGGCCCGCGTTAATAGCGAGAGTCCGTGGAACGATCTCAAGGGCATCTGCGAAGGCCTCGACTGCGAGCTGCTCACGACCGCCTGCCTGTGGGGCGTAGTCACGAACAGCCTTTGCCAGCTCCAGCTCGATGCTTCCACCACCAGCCACCATCTTGGGTGTCTCAGCGATGTCGCTTATAACGTATAATGCGTCATTGAGAGATCTCTCTGCCTCATCCAGCATTCGCTCCAGTCCAGCTCTGACGAATATAGCAACCGAACGGGGGTCACTGCACTCCTCTACGAAGACCATTCTATCGTCGCCTATCTTGCGTTCCTCTACAAGACCGCAGCTTCCCAGATCTTCTTTCGTTAGATCCACCAGGTTATTCACCGTCTTGCCTCCTGTAGCCTTGGCTAGTTTCTCCATGTCGGATTTTTTAACCCGTCTCACAGCAAGTACCCCTGCTTTAGCCAGGAAGTGCTGAGCCACGTCATCTATCCCTTTCTGACAGAAAACCACATTGGCACCAGTTTCTACAACCTGGTCCACCTTTTTCTTCAACATATCTGACTCGCTGTCCAAGAACTTTTTGATACTGTCAGGGTTGGTTATCCGTATCTCGGCGTCAATCTCAGTTTTCTTGACCTCGAGGGCCGCGTCAAGTAAAGCGATCTTTGCTTCCTTGATCTTCTTGGGCATCCCAGCGTGGACGGCTTCTTTGTCGATTACCAGTCCGCGGATTAGCTGCGTCTGCTCCAGTCCTTGACCTTCTTTTTTAACGATCTGTACGTTATCAACATCGGCGATGATTGTTCCATCGCGTTCCTCGATTATCTGCTTTATAGCATCTATAACGATCTTACTCAAATGTTCCCTTTCACTGGACACTGTTTTACTCCTGATGCTGGTGTTACTTAGATTCATTAATGTCTCATGGTCATCCATATCAACATCGATAGAAGCCTTAGCAAGCACTTCTAGGGCTTTCTCTGATGCTTTCCGGTAACCGCTGATTATCAGGCTGGGGTGGATGTTCTCTTCCAACAACTCCTCAGCCTTGGCCAGTAATTCACCTGCAAAGATCACAGATGTGGTTGTACCGTCACCGACCTCATCGTCCTGGGTTTTGGCGACCTCTATCATCATCTTAGCTGCAGGATGCTGGACATCTATCTCATCTAGAACCGTGGCGCCATCACTCGTTATGGTGATATCACCTAGACTGTCGATAAGCATCTTATCCATGCCTCGGGGACCCAATGTACTTTTCAGGATCTCCGAGATGACCTGCGCAGCCATCATATTGGATCGTCGTGCGTCTCTATCTCTATGTCTCTCAGTGTCCTCTTTCAGGACTATTATTGGTTGTCCTCCCATATATGCCATTTTTATTTACCTCCTACATCGGGGGCATGCCGCCGGGCATTCCACCCATGCCGCCCATGCCTCCCATTCCACCCATGCCGCCAGGACCTCCGGCGCCACCTGGTGGGGATCTCATTCTCTCTACTGCGATTATGTCGTCTATCTTCAGTAGCATAGTAGCTGCCTCAGTGGCTGATTTTACGGACTGCGCCTTGACTACTTTAGGCTCATATACATCGTTCTCTGCCATGTCCCCTATCTTTCCTTCAAGGCCGTTTACGCCCACCCATTTGTTGCCCTTGGCATGCTCACTCTGCATCTCGCTTACTGCATCAATTGGGTCCATACCACTGTTCTCAGCCAGAGTAATCGGTATGGTTTCTAGAGCTTCAGCAAAGGCGTTTACTGCAAGTCTCTCTCTTCCCACGAGCTTCTCAGCGTAGTCACGTAGCCTTCTCGCTATCTCTATCTCGGAAGCTCCCCCGCCTGCGACTATTTTAGGGTCCTCGACGACATCCCTAACGACGCATAAGGCGTCGTGTAAGCTCCTGTCTGCCTCATCTACGACTCTCTCGGTTCCACCACGTATCAGTATGCTAACTGCTTTGGGGTTCCGGCATCCCTCAACAAAGATCATCTTGTCATCACTTATCTTACGCTCCTCTACTCTCTCAGCGTAACCTGCGTCTTCCTTGCTCAGTTCGTCAACGCTTGTGACGACCTTGGCTCCTGTTGCCTTGGATAGGGCCTCCATATCGCTCTTTTTTAGTCTGCGTGCGGCAAGTATACCTTCACGTGCCATAAAGTGCTGAACCATATCGTCTATTCCCTTCTGACAGAATAGAACATCGATCCCAGCGTCTTTCACCTTCTTTACCATGTCTCGTAGCATGTTTTCTTCTTGGTCGAGGTAAGCCTGCATCTCCTCTGGCGTCTCTATGCTGATCTTGCTGTCAAACTCGGTCTTTTCTATCTCCATCGCAGCGTTAAGCAGTCCAATTGTAGCCTCTTGTACGTGTTTAGGCATTCCGTCGTGAACGACTTCCTTGTCGATTATCAATCCTTTAATAAGCTCAGTGTCCGTTATGGAAGCTCCTGGTTTCTTCTCAACCTTGATCATATCTAGGTCAACAGTGTAGCTGCCGTTGCTCTCCTCGGCTATCTGTAGAACAGCATCAACAGCAATTGTACTAAGGTACTCACTGTACCCACTTACAAGTTTGCTTGCCATTGTCGTCTGGCTTACTTTTTTGAGTATTTCCTTATCTTTAGGATCGACTTTCTCTGAGATCTCCTCAAGGATCCTTAAAGCCTCGTCTTGGGCTTGCCTATACCCATCGATCACTACTGTTGGGTGGACCTTCTTGTCCATTAGCTCCTTGGCTTTGCCAAGAAGCTCGCCTGTTAGTATAACAACGCTAGTTGTTCCATCTCCTACCTCATCATCCTGGGTTTTACTGACCTCTACCATCATCTTAGCTGCGGGGTGCTGTATGTCCATCTCCTTGAGCATTGTCGCTCCGTCATTGGTTATGGTCACGTCACCAAAGCTGTCAACAAGCATCTTGTCCATTCCTTTTGGCCCAAGGCTGCTCTTTACAGCTTCTGAGACGATCCTAGCAGCCATTATGTTACTGCTGCGTGCGTCTCTGCCGGTAGAACGTTCAGTTCCTTCCTTCAGGATGAAAACCGGTTGTCCTGTACTCATATATTTTTCACCTTAATGTTTACTCGTGGTACGTTTGGTTATGTATAATGAGATTTGTTTTGGAATATTTTTCTCGTCTAACCATGCCTTGTATACCACGTAATGTTGTAAACTCTAGGTTGTATATCATGCATTCTTTAAAAAACGTTACGATCTTCTTTAAACTGAGCCGGCGAAGTATACTGTATTCCCTATACGGGTTACTAATTCCTCGTTCTCCAATTCTTTAAGAATACTCTTAATTAAATGCTCTCTCACTTGCAAATATTTAGAAAGATGCTCAATAGTGCAAGAGCCT
>CAZLHX010000009.1:0-42250 GCA_964559475.1 uncultured Candidatus Bathyarchaeia archaeon
AAAAAAAGGGTTATTTTTCAAGTTTGTTTTCTCTAACTCTACATATTTCGTTATCAGCTTTCAGGACATTATCGATGGAGATTGTGGCTATTGTTGTGCTGTACTCGGATATAATTCTTAGGCCCCAAGCTATCTCATTTACGTTTGAGCTTATCACCGGGTCATGTCCTTCAAGGAATTCCTGTAAAAGGGAATCTTCTTCCCGATCCACGGCCTCGTACAAGTCAACTGCGTCACTTGCCAGTTTCATATCTTTCTCAAATACACTTGTCATTGCCTGATCAAACATTGTGAAGCATATCATCGCAATTTGTGATAATCTCTCTAGTAAATCTTCATCCGATAGGTCTCTTTTATCCTCTAAGGCCATAACGTTATGTGCTATTGAGTTAAGCCTATCAGCCGTCATTTCAAGATACCATGCAATTAGATTATGCTCTACTACTTCCATGGGATCTACAATTCCTATTGACTCTGATACCACTCTACTTTGTTGAGCGCTCGCTAAAAGTCTTGCAAGAAGCCAGAAAATTGTATCTGCTTCATGTTCCCTTGCTATAGCGTCCTTTGCTAGTTCCATATCTCTATCTATAAGGGCGTCAATTGCTTCTTTGAACATAATACTTGTAATAACATATAGTCTCTTTATTACAGTCTCAAGAGGGAAACTCTTAGGATCTATACTGCACTGTAGTAATAGATGACGGTCACTTTCCTCGATGATTCCTATTCCAAGTAATCTCTGAGTTACTCCTCGAATCGTTTCAATTTGTTCTCTCATTAGCCTTCGTTCAGATTCTACTCTTATCAGATTTCTTCCGAGAACATAATTTCCTACAATAACCCTGCCTAAAACTTTGGTGTTGTCACACTTATCTACGTTTACTACGTAAACGCTTGTATCTTCCTGTCTTGTTGGTTCAGGTGTAACCCTTAATGCACCGTCATTTTCCTCTGATAGAAACAAAACATCTCCTTTCTCAATACCTGTCTTTTTAGCCCATTCCATAGGAAGTGAAACAGATAACGTTGAATATCCAACTTTCTGGACTTTTCTAGGCTCCATTTATTACACCATTTCATTTAAGGTGACGAGAAAACTCGTCAAATGTGATAAAAGCTTACTCAGTTTCTTTTAGAGAAGTCTATTTATCATCATTATTCGGCTTATCTGGTTTATGCTGACTTATAAACTATTTCTTATGTAATTACTGATCATAGTAGGATTATATTTTATATAACTAGTTCTGATAGTATAAATTCATCTTTTTATAAGAACGATGAGGGAATAGGAACAGGATTAATTCTAAAATATATCATTATTATCATAGAAGTAAGGCTAATTCCTAAAATTATCCAATCAGAATTTTTCATCGCTAGATCATATAGATTTGTTCGATTCTCTGTCAACCCAAAGGCTCTTGATTCCATTGCTTCAGCAAGTTCAAGACTTCTTCTTATTGAGTTAATTATTAAAGGAAGGAGGATTGGTATATAGTTTCTTATTCTGGTAATGAAGTTACCTTTATCCAGTTCAAGCCCTCTTGATTTTTGAGCATCCATAATAGTCTGTGCTTCATCTGCGAGAACAGGAACGAATCTTATTGCTGTGATAAATGCGAAGTTAAATTCGTACGGTATCCTGGCTTTTTCTAATGCGAGACTTAGTTTATCCGGAGATGTTGTCAAGAAAAAGATCGAAAATGAGGTTATTAGAACAATGAATCTGATAGTCAAGGCAAGACTGTATTCAATTAAATCCCATGATAAATCCCGTCCTTGAAAATAATAAAAGGAAAGAAGATTACTTACAAATATTATTAACGCGATAAAACCTGATCCCTTTATTGATTGAAGCCACTCATTGAAAACTTTAGCATATATTATTATGGGTACCTGTACAATGAAAATTATCGTTAAAGGTATTAATTCAAGATATAATATAGAAGCAGTAAAAAAGACCATTGTTAAAACAAATTTAACTCTAGGATCAATATCGTGAATAGGCGAATCTCCTCGAGTGAACCTTAAACTCTCAAGCAGACTCAACTCTCATTCCTCACTAGTTTTTTAATAAGAAGGTCATAGGCTTCATTGACATCAAGAACATCGTCAGGAAATCCGTGTGCATTAAGTTTACTGAAAAGTCTGGTAATTTCTGGTTGAGCTACACTGCATTTTGAGATTTTTTTCGGACAAGTCATAATATATTTAGCTGAGCCCTGTTCCTGTACTCTTCCATCACTCATCAAAACAATGTTAGGTTGACTTTCCGCAACAAACTCCACATCATGGGTTACAATGATAACTGTTTTCCCCTGAGTCCCAAGATGCATTAAAAAGTGTCTTAGTTTCTCCTTCTGACCATAATCTTGGCCTATTGTAGGTTCGTCAAGAATTAGAATATCAGGATCCCATGCAAGTACAGATGCTAGAGCAACCCTTTTTCTCTCACCTCCACTCAGAGTAAAAGGGCTATTATTTTTGTATTCTACTATATCAAGTAGATTCAAAGCCCATTCAACGCGTTCTTCTATTACTTTTTCAGGAATTTTAAAATTCTTTAAAGCAAAGGCGATTTCTTTTTCCACAGTTTCTTCAAACAATTGATCATCCGGATTTTGGAAAACTAGTCCAATTTTCCTTGCTAATTGGGCTACCGTCTTCGAGGAAATATCTTCCCCATTAACAATAATAAAACCTGCCTTTGGTCTAAGTAACCCATTGAAGTGTTTCACTAAAGTAGTTTTGCCTGCTCCGTTTTCTCCCATAATAGCAACAAAGTCCCCTTTATGGATAATTAAGCTAGCGTCTTTAAGGGCTTGTACAGGACCAGGATAGTCAAAAGATACATTTTTTACTTGTATTGCAGGAATATGGTGATATTCTACAGAAAATGCATCTAAGTCTTGATTTTTATGATTAATAATATTCCTCTCTGGAAGATGAGATAGTATTTGATTATAGAAGCTATCTGCAGATAATGGTAGAGGATTAAAAATCTCCATTTCTTTTTGGAGTCTTTTTGATAGTTCAAGCACTCTAGGGACTCCAACCCCTAGAAGACGTATATTTTCATCTGCTAGGATCTTTGCAGGAGAACCATCACTCATAAGTTTACCTTTATCGAATACAATAATTCTATCTACATATTTTACAGCTAAGTCCATTCTGTGTTCGATAAGTATAATAGTCATGCCAAGATCCCTGTTCAATTTATCAAGGACCTCGAAGATATTTTCAGCCCCTACTGGATCTAAGAAAGACGTTGGTTCATCCATTACGATAATTTTCGGATGCATTGCTAAGACTGAAGCGATGGTAAGTCTTTGTTTCTGTCCTCCAGATAATTCATGTGTTGCTCTTTCTCTTAGATTTTGTATCCCCGTAACTTCTGCTGCCCATGAGATCTCTTCTTTCATTTTTTCTCGGGGAGTACCTAAATTCTCAAGGCCGAACGCAATATCTTTCTCAAGGGTTAGGGCAAAGATCTGGTTGTCAGGATTCTGGAAGATTAGACCTATCTGTTGGGCTAATTTCATGGTTGGGGTTTCCCGTGTGTTCAATTTATTGATGAACACATCGCCTTTCATTTCTCCACTGTAAAATTTTGGGATTAATCCATTTAATGAACGACAGAAAGTAGTTTTACCGCAGCCACTTGGCCCTGTTAGTAGTATAAATTCTCCTTGATCTATTTCTAGATTGATTTCCTGTAGTGCTGGTTTCTCGGAGCTAGGATATCTGTACCATAGATCTTTAACTTCAATTAATACCAAGCTCAGCCCTCATTATAGGAGATTCCGTTTAAAAAAGAAGCAGAAAATATAATAGTTTCTACTATAACATCTTGGTTATTTTTTCACTCAATATCTCCAACATTTTAGTAAAAAGTTCCTCAATTTCTCCTCTACCGTTTAATCCAGCAGCTGTAGGGTGTCCGCTTCCTCCTCCGTTTAATGTTTTTCCCAGCTCCTTAGCAATATGACCCAAATTTATAGAGGTATCTTGGTAGAATTTTTGTGTTGAACGTAAACTAGCTCTAAATTTATCTTTTTTTGCGCCTGCGACTATTGCTAAATCAGCCCCTAATGAGATAAGCCCCCTTGCTCCTGAAGCTTGATATGAACTAATTTCGCTAGTTACTATAACCCAGCTCTTAATTTTGTGAACTTTTCCTCTCTGGGCAGACTTTATTCGGGCGATTTTTTCTGAATAACTGTAAGTGGATTTCATTAAGTTACTTATAACCGAGATTTCGCCTGTTATCTTAAGGAGGTTTGAGACTCTCTGAAACATTTTTGCATCTCCGATAGAGAAAAATTTTGAATCGAAGGCAATACCAGTTAAGAGAGCCATGGCAGTACTTTTTGATGGAGACAAGTTGTATTCTTGAAATAATTCGAAGACAATTTCACTGGTAGAGTGAAATTCAGGTTTATTTATATAGCAATCTGAAGTTTTTGATAGCTCTTCGTTGAAAATATGGTGATCAATTGATATTATCGAAAAATCCTTTTTCTTTAGTATTATTTCCCATCTTCCTAGTTGACTTAATTGACCTGTATCAACTATGACAATTGTATCTGGCTTGATACTTGGTTCTTCTTTTGTATCTAATTCTAAACGTTGAATTATTCTATTGGTTAGTATACTAATATCTTCTGGGAAAATAATTTCTATATTTGATTCAGGTTTGAGAGTACTTATTAACTCTTTAATTCCCTGTGCTGCTCCAAGAGCATCAGGATCTCCATTATGATGTCCTAGAATTACAATATTTTTTTTGATAAAGTTTATAAATTTAGGTTTTTGACACAGAAGTTATTCCTCAAAAATTATGAATTAAGGTGATTTATCTAGTTTTGCTGTATACCTAAATCTTTCTGTAGATTAGCTTGAATTTCTAACAGTCTTTCTTTTGTTTTATCTTCTTGTTTTTGGATGACTTTCATTCTCATTTCAAGAAATTCCTTTCGTTCCTCCAGTTCTTTTACTATTACATCTTTAGGTCGCTCTACTAAAACTGCGCCAACTGATTTGTAAACCGTGGACTCTTGATCCGTTTCTTCTAGTGTTTCAAGGGCTTTAGAGGATTCACTTAACTCCATTTCTATCCTCTGTTTCTGGGTTAGTAGTTGTTGCATGGTGTTTTGAAGCTGCTGAAGACGCTGAATTCGTTCCTGAACATTTGGTGGGAGTTGTCCTATACTTGACATTAGTATCGCTCAATTAACAATATTGCTATCCTTTATAGTTATTGGATAAAAAAATTTGAGTTGAATGGTTTACATCCAGTCTTTTCCCAGTGTTTCACGCGCTATCACTATTTTCTGTATATTAGCCGCCCCCTCCGCGCCAATACAGTAACTCATAACACCCCTCATACCCATCTCCAACGGAGACTCCTGCGTATAACCATAAGCCCCCAGCCAGTACATCACCCTCCTAATAGTATCCAAAGCATGATGAGGCGCCAGGTACTTACACATAGAGATATACTTTGCAACCTCCAGCGCATCAAAAGTACCATGCTGATACTTCTCATCCATCATCCAGGCAGTCTTATACACAAGAGACTTCACCGCCTCATGATGCGCGACAATATCAGCGAGATCAAACTGAATACCCTGATACCTCGACAAGGGCTGCCCAAAAGCCTCACGTTCCTTAATATAATCCATCCCAACCTCCAACGCCCTCTCCGCCGCACCCAGACAGCTAGCTGATACAAGAACCCTCGCAGCGTCGAAGCCTTCCATCGTGTAGTAAAAGCCCCTGTTAGTCTCACCCAGCTGATACTCCTCCGGTATCTCAACATCGGTCATCTTGAAGCCTCCTGTGCTGATGGCCATCCTGCCCATGTTATCAAACCTTTTAGTAATCTCCACCCCTTCCATGTTTATTGGCAGGAAGAAGGCCGTCATCCCGCGGTGTCCACTGGCTCGATCGTTGTACCCTGTCACGAAGTACCCTCCATCCATCTCTGAAGCCTCCGCAGTGCCGCTGATGTAAGTTTTTTCGCCGTTAATCAGCCACCCATTTTCCATTGGTTCTAGGGTTGTCTTGAAGCCGGCGACATCTGAGCCTCCTCCCGGCTCCGTCACGCCTATGCCTACGAAGCCGTCTCCTTGGGTTGCCCTCTTGATGTATTTGTCCTTGACGGGGTCTTGGGCCAGTCTGTTTACTACGTATCCCCAGCTTGCCTGGACCAGGTAGAATACGGGTATAGCCACGGAGATATCCGCGTATCCCAGTTCTTCTGCTGCGATGGTTGCGGTTACCCAGTCGGCTCCTACTCCTCCATCTTCCTCTGGGATGGTGAGTAGTAGTAGGCCAAGTTCGCCCATTCCTTTTATGAACTTTTTTGGTATCTCATGTTTGGTATCGTTCTCCCTCACCTGTTCTAGGGTGAGGTTTTGTGATAGCCATTCTTTCAGTGCATCACGGAAAAGATCCTGTTCCTCTGTGAACGAGAAATCAACCATTATCAATCATTACCTGTATTTTCAATACCCTTTTAAGAACTTCGTCTATCTAACTGTTATATGTTTAGCTCGTCTGCAATAAGGCATTATTTCGCTTTATTTCAACGCGGATTTTACCGTGGTTAACAAGAATTGGGCAAAATTTTCTTATTAAAAATCATATTTTTGTCACCTACACTTTACAAGCTAAACACGTACATCTAACTAAATTTATTTAGGAATGATTCTATTAACCGTTGATTCTAAATATGCTAAGCATTTATTTCATCTGGATACCATGAAGATATTAATACTGGGAATGGGGCTTATGGGCCCAATAATTGCCAAAGATTGTGCCATGGCGAAGGATGTAATTAAAGTTACTGGGTGTGATGTTGATAATGAAAAGCTTATTGAAGCTGAAAATTTCGTTGATAATGAAAAATTTGATACAAATTTGGTAAATGTAACGGATCATGAAAAATTAGTTGAAAAGATGATTGGTTATGATTTAGTGATAAATGGAACAGCTTCAAGATTTAGCATGGATGTTCTTGAAGCTGCGATAGAATCGAGAAGAGATATAGTTGATCTTGCGGGAGGAGGATATCCACAAGAAGGAGAAATATATGAAAAGGTAAAGAAAGCGGGGATTACCGCAATTCCAGGATGTGGGGTTGACCCTGGGCTTATTGATATATTATCTGGACAAGCAATCAATTTTTTGAATGAAGTGGATACGTTAAAATTTGCATGTGGAGGATTGCCTAGGGATCCAGAGCCACCACTTTATTATAAGATTGTTTTTGGTGGAACTAGGATGCCTGTTAGACCTGGAAAAGTCCCAATGATTGTCGATGGAAAAGAAGTATTACAAGATAGATACACTCAGCTTGAACCAGTTAATATTGAAGGACTTAAACCTATGGAAGCTTTTCTTGATGGCTATCCCTCAAGTCTTTTAAAATTATGTATAGAAAAAGGAGTTAAAAACTTCAGAGGAAAAACCATTAGATATTCGGGTTTTGTAGAAAAAATAATGTTCTTGAATGATCTTGGATTAATCAGTGAGAAAGAAGTAGAATTCGAGGGTATGAATATTGCACCTAGAGAGCTATTCCATAAGGTCATATATCCTTTAGTAAAATTTGATCCAAACGAAGGGGATAGAGATCTAACTGTCTTGCAAGTAAGAGTAAAGGGAATAAAGGATGAAGTGGATGCTACTATAAAATATGATATGGTCGATTTCTACGATGAAGAAAAAAAATTAACTTCTATGGCAAAAACAACAGGCTTCACAGCAGCGATAATTGCTAGAATCTTAGGGAGAGGAAAGATAAAGGAAAAAGGAATTCAGTGGCCAGTCAGAGTAATACATGATGATCTTTTCGAAGAGCTAATGCAAAGTTTACGAAATAGAGGGGTAGAAGTAAACGAGACAATTATTTACAATAGAAAAATATAATTCCTTGTTCAATCATTTTCTTTATTTATTATTTTGTTTCATTGAGAAGTATATAACTATGGATATTATAGTTGGAACATGAAATACTAGGATTTCAAAAACTGGGTCTAGAAATTGATAGTTACTCCTCTGTATAACAGCAATTATTGTTGAGAAAATTAGCAATACAATACAGGTAAATTGCCATGATTTTTTCTCATTCAAGGTTTTCACAAACGTCTTTGAAGTAGATCAATTAAAGGAATGTCTTGGTAACTACCTTCAGGTAAAGTTCTTCGAACGGTCATAGGTAGAACTCCTTCTTGTAGTTCTAGGATGCTAATATCTATGGGATCACTTACCTCATCAGGGATTTCAACGAGTATTGGAGCACCAAGGGATACTTGAAGTGCTCTAGCTCCCACTACTCTGGCTCTTTCAAACCTGGTTAGTTTAGGTGGTCCAATGATGACATTCTCGCTCAACTTGATTCCTTCAGTTAAATTTTATTACTTTTAAAGCCTATACTTGGCATAATTTATACTATTAGTATGCCTAAGTTATATCCCAAACCAGAGAAACAAGATATAAACATTATTCTTATTATTAATACAAATCTCATGTTTTTCATTATAAATAGAATATTATAGGAATCTTGGAAAAAATGAAGTGTTAATTATTTTTCAGAAATAACCTGGTTTTTCATGTATCCAATACTATCTATACCAGACTCGATAATATCTCCAATTTTTAGTAATCCTTTGGGATGTGAATGACCTACTCCAGAGGGTGTGCCTGTAGCGAAAACATCTCCAATTTCTAAAGTAATACCATCACTCAAAGTGCTTATGATCGTCTTGATGTCAAAGATCATATCTTTAGTATTAGCTTTCTGTCTTACCTCGCCGTTAACTTTACACCATAAATCAAGATTCTGGGGATCACCGATTTCATCAGGAGTAACTAGATAGGGGCCCATTGGTGCAAAGGTATCCAGACTCTTGCCTCTAAACCATTGATTGTGCTGCCTCTGAAGTTTGCGAGCAGATATATCTTGGAACACCATATAACCTGCTATATGTTCGAGTGCATTTTTCTTTGAGATATATTTACCCTTTTTACCAATTACAAAAGCTAATTCTACCTCGTAATCCAAACTTTCAATTGCTTTACTATAGATAACTGGATCAAAAGGTCCGGTAATTGAAGTTGGGGGTTTGGTAAAGAATACAGGATGAGGCGGTAGTTCTCTATCTGCGTCACTCTCTTTTACGTGCTCAGCATAATTTAGTCCTAAACAGACAATATTTTTCTTAGTTCGTGGAATAGGAGCTGCGAGTCTATGTTTTTCAATTTTTAATAATCCAGAATCGTTTTCTTTTTGGGCATTTTCTTTTGCCTTAGAGACAAGATGTATTCCATTTTCACCTTGATCTAAGAGATCTAGCATGTTCCAGTTATTGTCAAGAGCATCATTCAAATCAAGAATTTTTCCGTCAATAATTGTACCAATTCTCTTGGAATTGTCTCGATAAAAAGTTAAGAGCTTCATTTTAGATATGTTGCGATTAATATAGATATAACTTTTATCTGATTTAGTTAATTTATAAAGTTTGAAAGGTTTCTTAGATTTATGACTATTAGAACACATTTAGAAGCAAAGGAAAGTTTGCTTGGTTTTCCTCTTGAGGTTAAATCAGGGGAATACGCCAAGGTAAAACTCATTGCATCTGATAAAATGAAGGTTGATGATAGAGGATTAATTCATGGAGGCTTTACTTTTGGGGTTGCTGACTATGCAGCAATGCTTGCGGTTAATCATCCTAACGTTGTTTTAGGTGCTTCCGAAGTGAAGTTTACTGCTCCAGTTGCTGTTGGTGATGTTATGTTAGCATTTGCTAAAATAGTAACCCAAGAAGAAAGACGAATAATTGTCGAGGTTAAGGTAACTGTTAATGAGAAAACTGTTCTTAAAGGTAATATGACATGTTATATTTTATATAAACATGTTTTAGAAACTAAATGACCGTAAGATTATTTTTATCCTTTTTTCAGATGACTATGTGATATGTCCTTTAAGATAACTGTTGATGTCAAGACTGGCTCAAACTATGAATCTATAGATATTATAGATAATAATCATTATCTAGTTCATGTAAAGGAGGTTCCTAAGAAAGGTAAAGCAAATAAGGCTGTAATTAAATTATTGAAAAAATATTTTGACTCACAGGTATTCTTGGTAGCCGGTCACACCTCTTCAAGAAAGGTTTTTGAGATATTAAGATAGTCCATTTATATCTTGTTTTATGTTTTTTAATGTGATTAAGATGGTTGAAGTACTTGATGGTGTAAGAGCAATTAGAATTTGCGATGCTGATGGATTAGATACAGAGGTATATATTCTCGAATGCGAAGGTGGCTTAATTTTAATCGATGTTGGTTTTACATCTGAGTGTCAGTTAAGAATACAATCAGAACTCGATTCTATAAGGAAATCTTGGGAAGATATTAAAATGATAATTATTACCCACGCGCATGGTGATCACATTGAGAATCTCCCCACAGTAAAAGAGCTAACTGATGCCGAGGTTATTATAGGTGAAGGTGATGAGTCTCAACTTTATGAAAGAACGGGAGTAAAAGCTGACGTAATTTTAGGAAATGGTGATTTAATAGGTGCTTGTGGTGGAATTGAAATAATTCATATACCCGGACATAGTCCGGGTAATCTTAGTCTTTATTTGAAAAAACATAAAGCGATAATTGCGGGTGATACTATCTTTGGTGATGGTGAGGGAAACTTAGAGGCTCCTCCTGAGAAATACTGTACAGACGTATATATGGCGGCTCAGAATCTGAAAAAATTTGAGGATTATGACTTTGAGTCGATTTTACTCAGTCATGGGAAAAATACTTATGAAAATGCCAAAGAAAAAGTATTAAAGCTTATCGAGGATTGTGTTTAGTAATTCAGATTTTCGATTACATCTCTAACAATTTTACCCGGATCCAATCCGAGTTCTTTAGCTTTAGTTGTTGAGGACTTTATCTTTGCATTTAGTACGTCTTCGAAGGAATTTACTCCACTTACTATTGCAGCTACAGCATCTAATTTTTCAGCTACCTCAATGTTTAAGTAGCCACACATCACAAATCCTTTATCGCCTTTAATTAGAATAAGTGGTGGAAGTTCTGGTAGTGTTACTTTAACCCCTTGAAAGGTCTTACCTTTAATGTGAAACGTATCAATTTCAAACATTATTATCTCATCTCTTTTGAATTGTATATTTTTTATGACTTATATTTTGTATGTTAAGGGGAATGTTGTGTAAACCTTAATTCCTAAGACTAGGTTTTCTATGGTGATTCTTTCATCGGGCTGATGTGCTTGTCCTGTGAGACTTGTGCCATAGCCTAGGCTTGGGATACCAGCAATCTTACTTGTGCTTATTCCATCTGTACCTCCAGTAAGTATTTTTGCATTTACCTTCTTTTTAGTAATTTTTTCCAATGTTTCTTTAAATTGGAGTGCGAAATTACTGTTGTGTAATTCGTAGTAGCCTGCGGTATCATCATGTTTTGTCTCCCTAGCGGGAATAATTTCCAACCCCTCAATCCCCGATTCTTTAACCAGCTCCTGTATCTTTTCTATTACAGAGAATGGTTTTGAACCCGGGGTTAGCCGGATATCAAATTGAGCCTCCGCATAATCAGGTACAACATTTATTTTAACACCTCCTTCAATGATATTGCATGTAACTGAAGGGGTGTAGAAGTTGTGTTCCATCCTTTCCAGCAAATTTGATGGTGTTGTTTTTTTGTAGTAATCTATGCTACTCTTAATAACTGTGTTAAGTTCAACTGGAAAGTCCAGTTTATAGTCATCAATTTTTTCCACCCAAGGTATCCCATTAATTAACTTAGTTATTGCATTATCTCCAAGATAAGGTGTACTTCCATGAGCGGTCCTCCCTCTAGCAATTAATTTTACGCCAGTCCCTCCTTTACATCCAAGATCTATACTGGGATATTCTGGTCCTCCTCCATTCCCATCTCCGATTATGCATACTTCTCCTTTGAAATTATTTGACTCAGCAAGCCATCTTGCTCCTGATCTTCCTCCAATCTCTTCATCCGAAGTGAACCAGTACTCAATATTATGGGGGAGCTCTTGCATTTCATTAAGAATTCTTGCTGATACCATAGCAGCAGCACATGCACCTTTCATATCACTACTGCCTCTTCCCCAAACACATTTATCTGCAATTTTCCCGCTGTAAGGTGGATATGTCCAGTTTTCTGGTTTACCTTCAGGTACCACATCCATATGTCCTACCCAGAGAATTGTTTTTCCAGATTTTCCTTTGACTTTCGCTACAATATTTGGTTTTTTTTCATCTAAAGCATGTATCTCATTTTCTATGCTTTGTTTCTCAAGATATTTTTTAATATAATTAACAACCTTATCGGTATAACCTTCTGGGTGTGCTGAGTTTATTTGAACCAGTCCTGAGCATAGCTCAGCTACTTCTTTTTCAGATTCTTCTGCAAATTTGAAAATCTTACTAAGATCCATATCTAGTGAATATCATGGAGTAAAATAAAACTTGAGACTAAGGAATTGTTTGGTTTTCCATATGATCCCAGAGTGAATTCATAACTTTTGGTAATAGTTCTCTGATAGGAAGTTCATATGGACATCTATCTTCGCATTGACCACAATCAATACAGGTATCTAATTTTTCTTTAGCCTCCTTTACTGCTTCTATCCTTCTCTCACTCCAGCCCATTCTACGAAGCATCTGCTTCTCAGCTCTTAAGATGAAACTAATGGGTATCCCTTGAGGACATGGTTGACAATAATTGCAAGCTCTACAGAATTGATCACCAAGTTCCATTTTATCTTGCTCGATTAAATCAAGCTCTTTCTTTGAAAGAGATAAGTCTCCTTGCCATACTTTGTAATTTTCTTGAACTTCTTGGATGGTCATCATCCCTGGAATTACTATGTCTACATCTGGATTATTTAGTACGTACTTCATAGCAGTATTAGCGTTACTGAAAGCTCCACCACCAAAAGGTTTCATAATTATTGCACCCACATTATGTTTTTTACATAAAGGGAGTAATTCTTTTTCTGGCTCTATGGTTAAGTAATTGTAGGGAATCATTAAAGTCGAAAAAATGCCTGATTTTACCATTTTTAGACTTAAAACAGGGCTGTGGCTTGTTACACTAATATGATTTATTTTCCCTTCTTCTTTAGCTTCATTTACTGCTTCGAGGGCTCCTCCCTCTTCTCTAATCTGTTTCCACTGTTCTTTATTTGATATATTATGAAGCTGATAAACATCAATACAATCTGTTCTCAGGTTTTTTAGACTAATTTCTAGTTCGTTCTTAAGACTTTCAGCTGTCCTTTTATTACTTTTAGTAGCTAGGTATATATTTTCTCTAACGTCTTCTAGTGCTTTGCCTATTCTTTCTTCGCTATTTGAATAATTTCTTGCGGTATCATAATAATTTAAACCCAAATCGTAACATTTTCTAACAACCTCTATAGCTTCATCTTCGCTGACTCTCTGAATAGGTATTCCTCCAAATCCAAATGTCTTTACTTTTAATCCTGTTTTGCCTAGTATTTTTTCTCTCAAAGTTATCGAATACTATTATGATTACATGTTTTTAAACCGTGAATATAATTAGGATATCTTTAAAATAATTCATCCCCCCTCTATTCGATTACAATGTCTCATCCAGTAACATACAATGAGCCGGGTAAAAGAGTAATATTAATGGGAAACGAGGCTATAGCTAGAGGAGCTCTTGAGGGAGGTATAACTCTAGCATCGGCTTATCCGGGTACTCCTTCATCTGAAATCGGCGATACTTTTTCACGGGTCGCTAAAGAAATGAATATCCATTTTGAGTGGAGTTCAAACGAGAAAGTTGCACTTGAAGTAGCTTATGGTGCTTCGATGGTCGGACAACGCACCATTTGTAGTATGAAGCATGTGGGACTTAATGTTGCCCTAGATATATTGAACCCAATAACTTTGAGGGGCGTTAAAGGGGGTTTGGTAGTTGTTTCAACCGATGACCCAAGTCAGCACAGTAGTAGAACAGAACAAGATAATAGGTGGCTTGGAAAACTAAATGATGTCCCTGTTATTGAACCAAGCAGTCCTCAAGAAGCTAAGGATTTCACAAAATATGGTCTTGAACTTAGTGAGAGAGTAAAACTACCTGTGATTATTAGAACAGTCACACGACTAAGCCATATGCGAAGCGACGTTGAGTTAGGGCAGATCTCAAAGTTGGAAAGAAAGCCTGAATTCGACTGGGTAGGGTTTAGTTACCGGGTAGCCGGATTTGAGAAACTATTCAGACGCCATAAAGAAAGACATAGTAAAATAGATTCTGTCCAAGAAGAATTTGAAACGCTTGAATTTAATGAAATGAAAAAGAATGGTAAAGAAAGGATAGGTGTAATTGGTGTAGGTTTTTCTTTTACATATGTAAAGGACTCGATCGATAAGCTTGGACTGGAAGAAAATATCGCTTGGATGAAGTTGGTTACTACGAATCCTTTACCTGAACGAATGGTCACGAACTTCGTCGAAGATCTGGATGTTGTGTTGGTAGCTGAGGAGGTAGATCCTTTTGTTGAGCTTCATATTAAGGCTCTCGCTAAAGATGTTAACCCTGAGATTAATCTCTTAGGCAGAATTAGTGGGGATATCCCTAGAGAAGGTGAACTAAGCCACGGGATTATCGACGAAAAAATTTCTGAAATAATGGGAATTGAATTTGAACTTGAAAATAGGAGCGGGTTAGAGAAAACCAAGGAAAATCTTCTTTTTGACAGAATGTTAACCATGTGCGCAGGATGTCCCCATCGTTCAAGTATTTACGCACTTAAAAAGGCTGTAAAAGAAGTAAAAGGGGATCTGAAGAATATAGTTATTAATGGTGATATTGGGTGTTATGGTTTAGCTCATGCTCCTCCTATGGAGTTTGAAGATACTTATTTTTGTATGGGAGCTAGCATTGGTGTGAGTCAGGGTATGCAAAAATTTGGAATTGATACCATTGCCTGGATTGGAGATGGTACTTTCTTCCATGCTGGTATACCCGCATTACAAAATGCTGTACATAACGGTCATGATATCAAAGTCGTTGTCGCCGATAACAGTGCAATTGCCATGACTGGTTTTCAGACCAATCCTCAGATGGGTAGAACAGCTACAGGAGAAAAAGTAGATCCGATAATGATAGAAGATATCGCTCGCGCATCAGGGGTTAAACACGTTGAAGTTGTTGATCCGTATGATCTGGAAGCTACTGAAGAAGCGTTTAAGAGAATGCTGTTAGCTGAAGGTGTAGCGATGGTTATAGCTCGAAGAATTTGTGCAGCTGTGGCTATCAGAGAGATGAGACCCAATAAACCTCCTATATATGCTGTAGATCAAGATAAGTGCATTGGATGTAAGATGTGTCTCAATACATATGGATGCCCAGCTTTAATCTGGAATGAACAAACAGGGAAGGCTAGTATAGATACTACTCTTTGTATGGGATGTACAAGTTGTGTACAGGTGTGCCCTGTTGGCGCCATCAGTAGGGGTGAAAAATAGTGGATGCCTTTAGAATCGTTATATCTGGAGTTGGAGGTCAAGGAACTCTTCTTGCCTCAAGATTATTGGCTGAAGCCTCAATAAATGCAGAAATGAGTGTAAAGATAGGTGAGACTTACGGTATGGCACAGAGAGGAGGACCCGTTATGGGGCACATTCAAATAGGGGGGACAATAAACAACCCACAGATAAGAAAAGGGGAGGCTGACGTTCTTCTTGCTTTTGAGCCCGCTGAAGCGACGAGAAGAGGTATTACTTACTTGAAGAAAAATGGGTTAGCAATCATTAATTCAAGACCTACTGCACCTGTTGAAGTAATATCTGGAATGATACCATATCCTAAATTAAATGAATTGAAGGATTTACTAAAGAAAGTATCAGATAATTTGTATTATTTTGATGCTACAAAATTAGCTGAGAAAGCAGGGGATGCTATTGCAACTAATGTAGTAATGCTTGGAGCTCTTTCAGCTAGCGGAGTTCTTCCATTTAAAGAGGAAACTTTGATTACAACACTTGAGAAGAGTCTTCATCCAAGACACCTAGAACTCAATTTGAATGCATTTCAACTAGGCAAACAGGCTTTCAAAACATTATTATAAAAATTTTTTAAAAATAAAAATTAATCTAATTTTTCCATGGTTTAAAACTTTGAGGACTAACCTCATCACTCGATTTTCCCATATAATGATTCTCTGGAATTCTATCCCATATATTTTCAGCTGTACATTGTACTTCTTTAAGAAGCTTCTCTTCATCAAGCGTGACTAGAAATCCATCGTCTATTATCACGTTGCCATCAATTATTACAAATTTAATATCATTGCGACTTGCTGCATTTACTAAGTTTTTAATCGGGTCACGACAGGGTACGTTATTAATTGTTTGCATATCCACAATCACTATATCAGCTATTGCTCCTTTTTCTATTCGACCAAGATCTTTTTTACCGATTGCATTTGCCCCCATTAATGTTGCACTGTTGAAGATTTCCTTAGAAGAACCGCTAAAACATGACCAATCAGCTAACTTACTTGTATAACTCGCCATTCTCATCTCATTCAACATGTCTTGAGGAGAGGTATCACACCCAATAGATACTTTAATTCCATTATCCAAGTACCTGCTGTGAGAGTGCATTTTATTTCCTCTTTTTATGAAGACTAGAGGATCATGACTGACAGTTGCTCCTGAATTAGCTAAAATTCCCAAATCTCCCTCATCATCGGGCGGGTAACCAAGAAGTGGATGTCCAGCTAACGCCCATCCATGACCAATTATTAAATCTGGACCCAAAAGACCTGTATCATTTAGGAATTCAATGGGCGTTCGACCGTACATTCTAATCATATTTTGGAACTCTACAACCCACTGAGCAGCATGTATACTTACGGGTACTTTCAATTCGTCAGCTTTTTCTCGTACTGCTTTCTGTAGTTCCCCACTCACTTTATCGACAGTGCTTGGGTATAAAGCGGCTATCAACCTTCCCTCTGCTGCATTATCGTACCTAGTTACAAAAGACTCTGCCTCTTCAAGTAATTTTAAACCATATTCCAATCCAAGCCATTCTGTTGTTAGGTTAGCAAACTGAGTTCGAGTCCATTTTCCATCTTCAATATTTCTTCCCTCGACAGCTCTGATTCCAATTTCTTCAATGTATTTTATAGTTGTCTCAGTTCCTAATGCTTCCACCATACCTATATCTATCATGGTGGTGCATCCACTTCTGATTAGTTCAACCATGCTATACTTTGCGAAAACATGAAAATCTTGAGGTTTAATTGATTTACCTAGCGCGGTTAGATTTTCACCTAACGAAGACATGTAGAAATGCCTGGCACCTATATCATCAATAAAGCCCTTATCTTTAGGGGCTGTACTTGCATGGGTGTGGGTACATATTAGACCAGGAATAACCAGATGGTGCCTAGCATCAATCCATCTGTCTACACTTCCTGAATAACTTTTCCCAATAAACTTAATTCGATTTTCATCTGTTATAATAACACTATTATGAAGTAATCGATGTTCCTTTCCATCAAATGCGATAATCCATTTACCTCTAATTCCTAGAGACATAACGATTAGAGTAGATGTATGGAGAATATTAGATTTCTTTTATAAAACATCGAATACTGAGATGTAGAATACTTAGATTGCGTTATAATTGGGATAAATAATATTACCATTATTGAAAACGCTAACAACATGGGAAATAGTCATGAAAATAATTTAAAATATTTGGCTAATTAGAGATTACGTACATATTTATAATAAGATACCATATCTCTGGATATTATGTCAAATTTAGAAGAGAAGAAAGAAGAATACAAACAGTCAGCTGCTCAATTACACGATACATACAACAGACTTCATCCTCAAGTGTTAAGTAATTTTGAGGAGGAGATGACAAAATATTGGGGGGAAAAATGGAAGGCAAATACCACAATAGGCAAACTAAGAACAGTTCTTCTTCACAGACCAGGGAAAGAATTCTTAGAAGTTGGTGAACCTACTCCTTGGCCTCCATATGAGAGCAGTCTTGCTGCTTGGAGGATGACGGAAAGACCAGAACTTGATGAACTTGTGAGACATCATCAGAGCCTTGTTGATGCATTACAAGATGAGGGAATAGAAGTAATAATTCGTAAACCAGATCCGAACAATCCTCCATATCAGGTTAAAGCAATTTATTGTGATGACGTAGCTCATGCCGCTGTTTATGGTCAGGTTATCTTGAGGATGTATGATTTTATAAGAAAAGGGGAAGAGGTCCCCACATTTCAGACCCTCGCTGAGTATAATATTCCTGTTGTTGGTATGATTTTTGGGAATGGGATGGTAGAAGGGGGACCTTGTGGTTGGCTCGATGAAAAACATGCTATTATAGAGGTTCATTATCCTAGGGGTAATACAAAACAACCAGATATTATGCGGGCGAATGAATGGGGACAGACTCAGTATGCAAATATTATCAAGGCTCAGGATTCTGAGGTAGATATTCGAATGGGCCCAGGATATGGAACCAGGAAGGGAACAATTCACTATAGCATGATAGATAAGCATACAAGTGTAGGAGAAGCGAAGTTTTATGATCCATATTTAACTGACTGGATGGAAGCTGAGATGAACTGGGAATTCATTAAGCCACCAGATGAGCTAATTAGTATTGAAACTAGGGGATTCTCTAAAGGTCCTGATTGTGGTGTTGTGCTGGAACCGGGTAAGATAATAACCAGTGATCAATATCCTAAAGCTACCAAATGGTTTGAATCTATTGGAATTGAGGTAATAGAGGTAAAAATTGATAGTCTAATAAGACCACGAAATAGTGGAAGTATTCACTGTCTGGTGGGAAGCTTAAGGAGAGACCCTGAGCCAAAAAACTAGCTGGATAATCATCGGGATTCTCTAACTATTTCTTTCATACTCATAAGTAGTGTCTGTCGTAGCTGAGTAATCAGTGCTAAACATGATTCATGGCTGCAGCCATCGGTGCTTGGGGAAGCCAACGCAGTAGCACCATCCGGTATGCCTTCATTTGCGCAATTTAACAACATGCGATTATGAGTAAACTCATTATGAAGAATATCCGAGTTTCTCAATATTCGTGCTAAACATGCTTCAATATCATAAGCAGCCCAATTGCTACTAGTAGCAGGTATAACTATATCTGCTCCACTTGCTGAAACAATTCCAGCATTACAAGGACATCCACAGTCCCTACAATATTCATGGTATCTATCTAAGATGCTTTTTATCGACCAGAAACCACATTCATTTCCATTATCCCCAGTAGCAATTGTAAGAATACCTCTTTTATTGGCTTTTTCAAGTAATTGATTCCAACGAGTAATCCTTTCTTCAGGATCACCTGAATTTCGAGGTCCACCCAAAGCACCATGCCTAATGTCTTTAATATTACAGCTTGTAGCTTCTACAGTGATTACAGATTTAGGTTGGAACTCTTCTAAAATCTTTATTGAAGCTGATTCTGCTTCTGAGACAGAAAATAAAGGCCAATTATAAACTAGTGATGTATATGGAGTCCAAATACTTCCAACTAAGTCTTCCTTATTCAAAACCGGGATAACTTCACAACCTGTTAGGCTTTGAGTCAAAGCTCTCTGATATTTCGAATTAGGCTCAAAGTTTGCCAAAATAATAGGTATACCTCTTAATCCAACTAATATAGCCCTGGCAAGAGCAGCTGAACCAGGTGGACCATCCATCTCATGACTGTTTGTTAGGATAAAAACATAATCCCCTAGTCTTACATTATCTATGAGCTTCTCAGCAGCAAGAAGACATAATGGCCTGCCATATTTCTCTCTTGTTTCATCGTAAACTTTTATCCATGAATACCTATTTCTAGCAGGACCTTTTCTCCCCTTTCTTAGAACAGGTACTGACCCCATTGGTGTTGAAATTATACGATCAATTGTCTCTCCAAAACCTTCTAGGATATCCTTTTGTAATACATCCAAACGTGTTCACAGTTTTAATAATAAGGAAAGATTATTTTAGTTCCTCTATTCCGGATATTTTTCTTCTAGCTCTTTCATGATCGTTCTCACAATCATCGTGGAGTCAACATGAAGATATTGACCACCCAGAAGTTTCAAAAATTCTATTGGTTTTCTATCTTCACTAACTAAAATAAAATCATTATCATAAGCATATTGTGCAATCTTCTTATCATCAGATCCTTTAAGACCGATATCATCAACCGTAGAGACATCCCATCCCAAAATATCTAAGTGATCCTTAAGCCCGGTTAACATCTCATCCAATAAGACTTTCATAAATTTTCACCATATTTATCAATAGTTTCCTGCATATATCCACATGTAAATCTACCTTCTGGACAGTATCCTAATTGAAAACAGTAAGGCCCAATTTTATTAAATATCTCTGGTTCCACTCCCCTAACCTTTTTTAACATATTATCCGCCAATGACCTAATTTCCCATTGAGCTCTATTACAACATCTTAGCCCGAAGAAATGTACAAGTGATTTTCCATCCATAGTCAATAGAAGACTAGTTTCAGTAGCATTCGGTAGCACAAATCTGGCATCTTCTTTAGGTACCCCTTGTTTTACAAGTTTTTCGTAAGTATCAGTTGAAGCATTAATAAATTCTTGAAAATTCTTATCCTCTCCTATACTAAAAGGAATAACTACTTTTTCTTTTAGACGCTTTACTGTTATATATCTCTGACTTTGCTGACTGAAACTTGCGACCCTATGTCTTACAAGTTGATGACTGCATGCTCTACTAATTTTTTCTATCGCGAAAGTGTATGATAAATGGGGTAACAAAGTTTCCCATTTTAGAGTTGAACCTTGTATTGCTTTTTTGGGTATATAGCTTAGTAATTTTACTTTCATTTTATACCATTTTTTATTAATTTGTGTATCTGTGGGGATATTTCTTTAATAGAATCAATAATTATTTCAATAAATTGATCAGAGTACTTTTGTGAGTATTCGACAATTGTACGAAGACTTGTACTGATCAACCATTTAGAGTCTGCAATCTTTGTTACATTAAAAAACTTGGAATTTAATAGTATATTTAATAGCTCATCCTTTGTCGCATCTAGTTCCCAAATAATATGGTTATGTTCCAATATATTTCCGTGCTGAACTTCAATTCTATTTATTACGTTCTTCACTTTCTCTGGTCTATTAATCAGGCGTTCAAAAAGAACACTTGGTTGAGCACCACTTGTTGTTGTTAACATACTGGTAGCAATTAAAGTTTCAATGTTTGGTGTATAAGAAACCAATCTTAATCTCAAAACAAAGACTCCCCCGTTTTTCTAATTGGATCTGATTGTACCTTCAACAACTCGCTCCCTTTTGATTACTTTGTATTTGTTTCTATAATCTTTTCTTATATAGTTTCGATAATTTTTATGTCCTCATACGCTACTTGACAAAGCGTTACTAAATCTAAATTATCTTCGATTTCTTGAATGACTTCAAGTTTTGATCTAGTTGCAGGATTTTTTGGAACTGCAGTACATCCATCTACAGTTTTTGCTGTAATATTATACGTCCCAATATCTCTTGAAATTTGTTCAATCTCAACCTTATCTAAACCTATTATAGGTCTAATAACTGGCATCTCCACGGATCTATCAAGAACAAATATATTTTCTAAAGTCTGACTAGCTACTTGACCCAGACTCTCACCTGTAATTATTCCCTTTGCTTTTTTACCCAAAGCAAAAAAATTAGCAATACGATACATACTACGTTTGCATAAAACACAAGTAAATCGCTTATTATCTGCTTCAAGGATTCGACTCATAATTTTCCCCATGGGTGCTGAGTATAAAGAAAATTTCTCAGGCACATATTCTGATATTGCCCTAAAAGAAGTAATAGCTCGATTAATGTAACTTTCACCTACATAAGGCGTTTGATCCAAGAAAAGAGGTAAAACTCTTACACCGCGCTTCATCATTAACCAAGTGGAAACAGGACTGTCTATACCTCCACTAAATAAAGAAACCATCTTACCTTGAGTACCATAAGGTAAACCCATCACCCCTGGAACCTTTTCACTAAAAACAAATGCATCCTGATCCCTTACCTCAACAAATAAAGTATGATCTGGCTCCTCTAAATCTACACTAATATTAAGTTCTCCAAGAGCTTCAAGCACTTGACTACCAGATTCAATAGCAATTTCTCTACTCCCATAAGAATGTTCACCTATTACCTTTGGACGTACAGCAAAAGTATCTCCTTTCTGAATTACTTTCTTGGCTTCCACTACAACCTCATCAATAATCTTCTCAAAATCAGCGCTAGTTCTAGTTGCTGGCATTGCCCAAACAACACCAAATGTTTTGGCAATTTGATCAACTGTTTCATCAGGCACTCCATCCACATATATTCTACCAAACTTTAAAGTGATATCAGGTTCAGGGAAACCTCCTGCTTTGACCATTATTTGGATATTATTCATTAACTCATGTTCAAGTTTTCTTCTAACATAATTACCCTTTAGAGCAATCTCGCCATAACTAACTAGAATAGTCACACTAGGAACATCTCACGGGATCACTTAAAGAGTTAGGATTATGTTTAAAAATCATCTTTTCATGGATATTATTGGTGGACTAGATGGATTTCTGGGATGAATGGTTCAAAAAATTCGGACACAGATCCCCATTTTTTGGAGATATTGATCGTATGATTGAAGAGATGGAAAAGGAAATGGCGGAAGTATTCAGGGAAGTGGAGAAAAACATGTCTCGAAAATCTAGACTTCCAGAAGGTTCTATTCGTAAAGAGCATGGCCCTTACGTTTATGGTTATAGTGTTAAAATTGGACCGGATGGTAAACCTATTGTAAGAGAATTCGGTAACATGAAACCTGGACTTGGACAAGGGCCCCCAGTTAGTCTAAGTGATAAAAGAGAACCACTTATAGATACTATCGAAGATAAAAATAGTATAAAGATACTAGCAGAGTTACCAGGTGTAGAAAAAAGAGATATTAAACTCCATGCAACCTCGAACAAATTAACCATCAAGGTTAATAACCCTGAGAGAAACTATTACAAGGAACTTGAATTTCCCTTTGAAATAGACGTCTCAACAGCAAATAGTAGTTATAAGAATGGTGTTCTTGAGGTTAATATCGAGAAAAAAACTTCAGACGAATCAGGGACCGAGCTAAAGATAGAATAAATAAATATTTTCTTAAACCGATACCTTATAAAATCAGGCATGTTTAATAATAAATGGCCGATGATGTAAAGGCATTAGAGCGATATTGTGAGCGATCAGAGTTAAGACTGAGGCCAAATTTTTCTTCCAAATAAAACTGGAATAAAAATCTGAAATAATTACTCTAACTTTTAGAGTAAATATTGAAATCTATGGCTTGAAAGGCGCATCGTGCCCTGGTATAACCAGTACTGGTTCTAAACTTTTAATTTTTTTTAGACTATTTATCGCTACTTCAGCTTCAATATTTTTTGTAACAACACTTGGAGCACGTAATTCTAATAAGTCTTCTTTTACAATTGCAGCGTCTCCTATTGCTACCACTAGACCTTCATTTGTCTCTGCTAAGACAGATATGCTACCAGGTGTATGTCCGACCGTCTCAATTATTCTGACATTCTCAGATATTTTTTCATCGCCTGTGATCACATTTACATCCATAATATCTAGGAATGCTTTTCTAAACTCTGGCCAATATAATTTATCACAGTATTTAACCTCAAGTTCATGGATAATCAGAGGTTTTCCTCTAAAAAGATAATTTGCTTCGATATGATCATAGTGACAATGCGTATTGACCACTACATCAATATCTTGTGATTCAAGATTAAATTCTTGCAATCTTTTAGTAAAAACACCATAACGACCTAATTGTAAAATTCCTGGATCAACCAATATGTTTTTTCCTTCATCCCTGATGAGAACAGTATTTGTGGAACCAATGTTAAAAGTTCGACCCGAGTATACTTCTCCTACCTCTGGTTCTGGCATTGGGGTAAGTGGCCACCTGAAACTTAATACGGGGTGACCTTTAGTCACACCAAAATGAGCATAAAAACATTGGAAGAGTATGTCAACTTCTGCTTTACTTGTCATAGGATGAAAGTAATTGAGGTTATATTTATTTTTAGTATTGTAGCCTTTTGTTTACAAGATTTGTTGGAGGTTTACCTTTTTTTATTCTTAGTATATTATTAATCATTATTTTTATTCCTTCTTCAGATGTAAAATCTGTAAAACCAATTTCATGTGGTATGCAAATTACATTTGGTAGTTCCCAAAAAGGATATTTCGATGGACCTTTTCCTTCAGGGTTCCACAGAGGATCCCACCAGTGTGGAGTCCACCAGACATCTAATGCAGCTCCTGCAATTTTTCCGTTATTAAGAGCATTATAAAGGGGTTCTTCTTTTATTATTGCAGCTCTTGCGACATTTATTATGTAAGCTGATTTTTTCATGGATTTTATTTCATCTTCTCCAATCATTCCCCTAGTATCTTTAGTCAAAGGAACAGTGACGATTACAAAATCAGATTGACTCAATAGATATTTTAGATCTTTTTCTAATCCTAGAAAATCAAGATCCATTTCATCTGCAAGATCCTTATCTGTGTGTCGTTTAATAGCAAATATTTTCATTTCAAAAGCTTTTAGACGTTTAGCTATCTCTTTTCCTATGCTACCCAAACCAATTATTCCAACAGTTTTCCCTTTTAGGAAGACTCCCTGTTCTCCTGTTCTTCCATGTATAAACATTTGATTCCTCGGAATTATTTTCTTAGCCAAAGTAAGCATTAATGCTATGGTTCCTTCAGCTAGAGGAAAAGGATTTGATCCTGAGGTGTTCGCCATCCATACGTCATCATTAAATGAATCAAAAGGCATATCGTCAACTCCAGCCCCAGTTTTCTGTAAAAGTTTAAGATTTGTTGCTTCTTCTGCAACTTCTGGGCTAAGTCTTGTAGCTAATATTATCTCTGCGTCCTTGGCTAACTCGACTAATTCTTTATCGTCCCCTTTCTCAGGTATGATAATCTGAATATCATCGGGTAAGTATTTTTTCAAACGGCTTCCAAGTCTTGGATTTACAACTAATACCTTCATATTAACTAGAATAAGGAACAGTCTCTATTATACCAATAGATTTCTATGTATATTTAAAATCTCCAAAATCACTTTTGATGACTAATGAATTTCCATTGCTACTTTCTGTACAATAACCAATCCTATATACACCTATTCCGAATTTTTCACATATTTCAATAATATTATCCGCAAAATCAGGATTAACTACAAATTCAAATCCAATACCCATATTGAAATCTTGATACATCTCTTTCCATTTTACTCCAGATTCCTTTTTTATCAACCTGAATATGGGATCAGGTTCTGGAAGATTATTTTTCACATATTTGACGTTTTTACCCATTCGCAGACATTTAGTTTGACCTCCTCCTGTATTATGTACCATACCATGAATTCCTAGTCTGAATTCTTCAAGTACTTTACAAACAATTGGTCCGAAAAGCCTAGTAGGTGAAAGCAGAGCCTCTCCTACAGTCATTTTGAGGCTGTCAAGATTTTCATCGAAAGTGTATTTCCCAGTATATCTATTCTTGCTGGGATGAGCGAGTTCTGGATATTTTTCAACATATTGTGATTTCATTAAACAGGATCTAGCTAATGTTAATCCATTACTCATTATACCGCTGTTTAATCCTTCTTCATAGTTGAGTCTACCACCACTTCTTAAACCAATAATAATGTCTCCAGACTCGATTTTTTTACCTGTGATAAAATCGTTTAATCTAGCTCTACCCAACATGGTAACGCAAACATCTAACGTACGTAAGAGGTCTGGTAAATCTGCAGTTTCACCACCTGCAAAAAGCAAATCTGACTCCTGTTTTTTCATAATAGAAATACATTTTTCAAACCCTTTAGCTAATGAATCTAGTAATTCAATTCTGTTTATTAATAGGGTGTTAAAAGCAATATAATCTACGAAGGTGACTGGTTTTGCTCCAACACATAAAATATCATTATGATTCATGGCAAAGGCATCCTGTGCTATTCCCTGGAACCAGTCTGGATTTCCAGTTTCTTTATAATGTAGATACGCTTGTATTGGTTTGCTGCCCGCTGAATCAGTGTGGAGGACTATGCCCATGTCCTTGTAGATAGGGTCTTTTTGAATTACACAAAAGGCTTCAGGAAATAAATTAGAAATTGATGTTCTAAATTTTTGGATTCCTGCTTTTTTGACATCGATTCCTAATTCTTTGTATCTAGACATTTGGATATAATGGGTTGATTATATTCTTTTAGTTATTGCTATTTTCTAAAATTTCTTTAAGTATTGTTTGATCTACCGTATAAATATCGGCTGCAGGTAATCTTTCTTTTAGTACAAATAATTCGGGATAGTATTTGCTAATTACATCCCAAACAGGTTTAGCTCTCTCATCCCAATATATCCATAATGTAACTTCATTAATATCTAACCATAGAGCGTATTCAAAGGGATCATTAATGCCATAATAATCAGGGGAGTAGTGATTACCGATAATGTTTCTTGGATAGATATTGTATTTCTGAATTAGTTTATAGTTAATTGTTGGATAATCAGAGACAATTGTACCTTCAGCATAATGTTCATGAATTTTATCTGCTACAGAGTAAGCTTCAGCAGCCTTTTGCTGAAAAGAAGAATAATGAGGTATAAAAAAACAAAAAGATCCTATTAGAATAATTATTAATAAATAAAGGATATAATTTTTGATTACTATAGGTGAATTATCTAATCTACTATAAATTATATTTAATATTAAAGGAATAAATAAAGCTATTATTGGATTAATCATACGGAGCATTATTAGTAAACTTTCAAAATCTGATCCAACATATGTTAAGAAAATTGGTGATAAAACCGACAAAGTTGTAATAGTATACAAAATAGGTTGGTATTTAGACCATTTTTTCCAAGCCATATAAGGAACGATGAAAGTCATACCGATTGCTGCAGATAATATCATAATTCCGGTGAATTTTTTAGGCCATACAGATAATTTCCAGTATAACCATCTTAACATAAGTACAGTGAAAGGAATATCTCTATTCTCAGGAATAAAGCCTCCAAAAATATTATAGAAACTGTAAGATAAGGGATAAATTGGATTCCCAGTCTGATTATACAGGTGTAATCCAAATATAAACAAAATTACAGAGTATCCGATTATAAACGGTTGACTACTTGTTGAGACTCTTTCTCTTAAAATATAACCCAATAGAATAAGTATACCCACAAGAAATAACTCTACTCTTGATTGACCTGATAAAGCCAGCAAGATTCCTGACCAAAAAGGATAATCTTTAATTAAATAAAGCGATGAGAGCAAAAAGGTAATTGCAATTGTATCCTGCATAGCAATTATGTCGAATATTGCAGCTATCGGAAAGATTGCATATAGTATTCCTGATTGTATTCCAATTTTTGTATTATAGAAATGATTTCCTATTTTGTATACTAATACAGTGTTAACAGATCCACTTAGGAGGTTAAAAAGTCTGTAAGGTAGAATTGTGCTCGTATCTAAAACGAATAGAAGGATTGATTGAATAAGATGGGGAAAGATCCCCCAAATATATTCACATCCGTTTAAATCCCAGAGTCTTCCCTGTTTGAATCCAATATGCAGACTTAAGTAACTTATTTGCCAGTGGTGGTAGCTATCCCAATTCCAATCAATTGGAATTAGTATCCATGTAATTAGTCTGACTGATACTGCTATGGTGAATATTGTTAATTCGTTTCTATAACGAGTAAATTTCCCCAAAAGTTTCTTAGATTGCACAATATTTTATTGTTAACACCATTTAAATATTTAGTGGGTAATTAAAGTAAAGATTTTAGTTGGGGATCTGTTTTTTGTTTGTTTCTACATTTATCGATTGTCTCAAAAGCCCTTCTTATGTGTGGAATCGTAATTGATCCTCCCACAATTAATGCGACGTTTAATGCATCGTATAACTCATCATCTGTGAACCCAAGTTTAATGCATCTAATTATATGATATGTAACACAATCATCACATCTTAGTACCATACTAGTAGCAAGACCAAGTAATTCCAGCGTCTTTTCATCCAAATGATTAGAAATATATGCTCTATCATCCAGAGCCCAGAATCTTTTCACCCCCATGTGACCAGAATCTAGTATACGTTTATTCATCTTAGTTCTGAATTCATTGAATTCTTCCAAGCCTTCCATAATATTCCAATTTCTTATGTTTGTTATAAACTATTTACATTGGGAGTAGTTGTTTTATTTCATTACTCATAGAATTATCTAATGTCCAAGATTCAAGAAGGAGACGAAGTCTTACTCTATTTAGATAAAAAAAGAACTTACAAAGTTAGAGTAGACAAAAATAGACAATTTCATACACACAAAGGATATGTGGAATTAGGTGATATTATTGGAAAACCTTGGGGAGAGACTATTATAAGTAGTCTAGGGGTTTCTTTCTATGCTTTAAAACCTATGATTAAAGATTTAATTCATAAAACAGATAGGAAAACTCAAGTTCTTTATCCTAAAGATATTGGGTATATTCTTTTTCAATTAGATATCGGTTCAGGTAGTAGAGTTGTAGAAGCTGGAACTGGTAGTGGTGCTCTCACCATAGCCCTAGCTAATGCTGTAAGACCTGAAGGAAAAGTCTTCACATATGAAATTATTGAGAAACATATGAAGACAGCAAGAGGAAACATCGAACGCTCAGGTTTATTGCCTTATGTTGAGATGGAATTAAAGAACATTGTAGAAGGGATCCCACAAAAAGAGGTCGATGCAGTAATTTTAGATATGGCGACCCCTTGGATGGCAGTACCTAGTGCATGGGAATCAATAAGAGGCAGTGGTGTTTTTCTAGCATTTAGTCCAACTATAGAACAAGTAATTAAAACAAATAATTCACTTCGAGAACACCCTTTCATTGAAATAGAGACAGCGGAATTAATTTTAAGAAATTTAAGCGTTGGAAATAATAGAACAAGGCCACAGACAGTGATGATAGGACATTCAGGATATTTGACAACTGCGAGAAAAGTGTGGGCTATTAAATAATTTCGGGTAAGAATTGAACTATACTACATAATTTTAAACAAATTTTATTAACTATAAATAACAATATTATGTTAATTTTAATTCTATTTGACTAAATTAAGTTATTCTCATGTTTTGTAAGAATAGTTTTTTTAATTCGTTTACTTGGGGGTAACATTAGGGCTGTCTAGTGGGTGCTAGGCTCCTGAGGAACAGTAAGGCCTCTCGTGAAAGTTTTGGGCTACCGGAGCGGGACGCCCCAACGGTAACGAGGGACGACAGCATACCACTAGCACGCTCCGACAATTGACACCTTTCTCTTGACAAACATATAAAACCTCTCAGTCATAGCTCTTAATCTATAAACTATAAAGATCTATAGAAAATATCAAGTATTTTAACAAAACTATAGTAAAAAAATGGAATTACGGGAAGGAAATTAATTTTTTCCTATACTTTTGCACTTACATGTAAAGTGGAAACAATTTATTGATATATTATTTTTAATTTTTTAATTTTTTTGTAAATGAATACTTTCATGTTGCTCAACAATGTAAATCTGTATATAATATGGTAATGCTTGTTATCCCAAACTCAATAGGACAAAACATAAACCATTGAGGACACATAATATTTTGATGAATATGTTAGATGACAAGGCAATCAAAATTATGCGCGAGATGATGGAAGCTTTCGGACCTTCAGGTTTTGAACGAGATATAAATGGACTAGTAAGAGATTACATGAAAAATTATTCGGATGAAATAATTTCTGATAAACTTGGATCAATAGCCTTCAGAATAGGAGGAAGTGGTCCTAAAGTATTACTTGCAGGACATACTGATGAAGTTGGATTCATAATATCTTCTATTACCGATGAAGGGTACTTAACTTTCAATCAATTAGGTGGTTGGTGGGATCAGGTTTTACTCAGTCAAAGAGTCGTTATTAGAGGAAATAAAGATGATGTAATTGGCGTTATCGCGTCCAAGCCACCACATATCTTACCTGAGGAGGAAAGAAAAAAAGTTGTAAAAAAGAATGATATGTTTATCGATGTTGGAGTAAGCAGCAGAGAAGAGATTGAGGAACTCGGAATTAGAGTGGGTGACCCAATTGTACCTTGGAGCCCTTTTAAAATAATAAATGAAGGAAGAGTTGCAATGGGTAAAGCCTTTGACGATAGGATAGGCGCCTTTGTATTTATGGAAGTAATTCGTAGAATTAAAGAGCAAAAGATCGATCACCCTAATAGGATATTCGGTGCAGCTACTGTTCAAGAAGAAGTTGGCTTAAGAGGAGCTGAAACCATTGCTCATCTGGTAAATCCAGATGTTTCTATAGTGCTTGAAGTTGATATTGCTGGAGATGTTCCAGGGATCAAACCTTATCAAGCTCAAACTAAGATGGGAAAAGGTCCGGGTTTAATAACGTATGACAGAAGCATGATCCCAAACCAGTCTTTCAAGGAGTTTGTCATAGAAACAGCAAGACAGGCACAAATCCCATTGCAGTTGAGTCAAATGAGTGGAGGAGGAACAGATGCGGGTAAGATTCATATGAATAGAATTGGATGCCCAACCATAGTACTTACTGTACCAACGAGGCATATTCATAGTCATGTAGGATTATTGAGTATCAAAGATACAGAGAATGCAATCAGGTTAGTGATTGAACTGGTGAAAAAGCTTGATGAGAAAAAGATTGAAAGCTTTACAGCTATATAACTAATTTTCCTCAATGATGTTATTAACATATATCTAAAAATCTTGGTTATCTTTTGATTAATTGTGTCCAATCTATTTTGAGCATAGCCAATATTACTACTCCAAGTAAAAGAACTGATGTTATTCCTCCGATAATTCCGCCAGATGCAAAGATTTCCTTAACTATTTCATAGCTATATTTTCCACCATATGCTACTGTAGTGCACATCAGTGTTTTTCCGATGAACATCGCTATCATCGCTTTTCTAATACTATATTTTAGGATACCTAAGGGTATGAGTATCAAGTCATCAGGTAGAGGTAAGAGTGCGAAAACAAATATAACCAGCATTCCATATTTTTGTATTAAAATTTTTGCAGTATCTAGTCGTTTTTCATATCTTTCATCAAGTACCTTTCTTCCTCCTCTACCTATCAAATATGCTGAAAATTCACCTATTGTGGAACCAATTCCACAGACTAAACCTAAGTATAAGGGATTAAGAGTGGATCCAAAGGCATAAATTGTAAGCGTGAAAGGAACTGGAAAGAATATAGTAAAATTTCCAAAGAGACTTATGGCAAATGCTCCGATGTATCCATACGTTGAAACCAAAGAGGTCATCCATGCCCAAATATCGACCATTTATTACACAGGGAGTTAATGTAGCATACAAAGTTATAAACTAATTAAGGTGGAACGAGTTAATGATAGATGTAAGAGACGTAAATAAAGAAAATATGGACGATATATTTCGTGTGTGTTCTAGAAATAAGCTTGAAGAACCTCTTCAAAAGAAAGGAATATGCGTTAAACGTGAATGGCTTGTTGAAATGACAGAAAAATATGGGTCAATATCAAAGATAGCTTATTATGATAGTGACCCATCTGCACAGATTCTTTATTATCCTGAAGATGCTCTCCCATACATCCAAAACTCGAGAAGCAAAGTACTAATTATAGAATGTATATACAATTCAAATCCAAAAGCTCAGGGTAAGGGAGTAGCAACTGAGTTGTTAAAAAAACTACTTTCTGAAGCCGAGAGGGGGTTAGACTGTTTAGAAGGAAAATCTCCTGAATTCATCGTGGTAAACGCATTTAATACAGGTGAAGGTATTACCATGGAGGACATTTATCTTTCAAAAGGATTCAAGAAAGGAAAAAATGAACTATACTCTGAAATAGATGGCAAATATTATCCAAGGGAAAAAATAAAATATCAAGCAAGGGAAGAGGACAAAGACAAATCTATCATTTTCTTCAATAGAAATTGTGAATATGGCTACCCCTTTGCCATAAGAATAAAAAAAGAACTAAAAAACATTGAGCCAGATTTACCAATAGAAATAATTGAAATATGGGATAAACCAAATGAAATGGCCATACGAGGAGAAAATCTAGTCATAGTAAATTCCAAGACAATAAGATCACATATTGGAAATAAGGAAGCTTTTACGAGAGAAGTAAAAGAAGCATTGAAGCAAATTAATCAGACAAATTTTATGAAGAATATAATATAGAATAAAATCTATTTATTTTCAAACAAAGTTTTGTATGGCGCCGGGTGAGGGATTTGAACCCTCGCGCGGTCACCCGCACTGACTTAGCAGGCCAGCTCCCTGCCAGGCTAGGAGAACCCGGCAACCAAACAGTATGCGTTCCCACCTTTTTTTAAACGTTATCTTCAATATCAAATACCTTGGAACCAGAAACAAAAGTCATCTGACATCTCCAATCCTTTAACTTCTCTACTTCAGCTTCTAGTGGATTAAAATTCCATACCGCAAGATCCGCATACTTTCCTATTTCGATGGTTCCGATTTTATCTTCCATGAAACAATGTTTAGCTGCTGAGGTGGTGTAAAATTGTAATGCAATCTCATTATCTACAGCTTCTTTATTACCTAAAACTTTCCCATTTAATGTCTTTCTACTAGTTGTTGTATATAATCCAATGTTGGGTAATGGAGGTGTAACTGTTGCATCATGACTTATTCCAATAGGGATATTTTTCTCATTTAAGGTGTATACGGGCATACATGATTTACATCTTTCTAGACCAAGTGCTTCAATAAAACTGTCCCCTAGAAAATAAAGGAAAGGAGTTTGTGTATTCACAACCAAACCCAGCTTTATAATTTTCTTGATAGCATCTGAATTAGGGAAATAGCAGTGTACGAGTTGATGTCGTGTATCGGGTCGTGGATAATTATTCTGAGCGTACTCATATGCATTTATTGCGATATCAATCGCTTTATCACCTATCGCATGTATAGCCACTTGGAAGCCATTCTTATGTCCTTCTAAAACCATTTCATTCAATACATCAGAAGGAATCATCTGAACTCCATGATTATCAGGATCATCAAAATATCCATCATAGAATAAAGCAGTTCTTGGCCCAACTCCTCCATCTAATGCTATTTTTATTCCAATTATTCTTAAATTATCATCTCCTCCCACTACATAATTGTTAGTTGTCCAAGTAACCTCATGCATATCATGAAGGAAACCAATTTGTAGTAATAGCCTTAAACTTAGGTCATTTTTATTTTTACAAATTTTATATGCCTTTATGGCGTCATCCATGATCCCTGGTTCAATTACGGTAGTGAAACCTACAGCGTGAAAGTCCTTACAGCCTTGCTTTATTGCCTTAACCTTTTGATCTAAACTCCATTCTATAATGTCGAGGACTAGGTTCATAGCTCTACCTTTTAACAGTCCAGTCAACGTTCCGTCATCATCTCTCTCAATTTTTCCAAAAGCTGGATTCTGTGTATCACTGTTGATTCCAGATATTTCAAGAGCTTTAGTATTTGCTGCACCCATCTCAAATACCCTTTTTATAAAAACAGGATTACGAGGAGATACTGAATCAAGATCATAACGATTTGGAAATCTTTTTTCTTTTAGAAGAGTCTCATCCCAGACGTGCCCTATTATCCATTCTCCCGGATTGGATTTTTTTACTTCGTCTCCTATTAGCTCCTGAATTTCTCTTATGCTCTTAGCTTTTGGATAACGAATGTTTACAATGAACGAGGAGGAGATTCCATGTTCTAAAAGATGATCATGTGTATTGATCAGCCCTGGGGTTACAGTTCTACCATTAAGTTCAATAACCTCCGTCCTGGGTCCAATCAAGCGTTTAACCTCTGGTTTATGACCAACAGCAACAATTTTTCCATCTTTTACAGCAAGAGCTCTGGCAACTCTATTGTTGAAGTCCATTGTAAGTATTGAACCATTTTTTAAGACTAGATCAGCAAATTCCATAAATCAATATTGTTCTCGAGATATTTAGGGTTCAAGGTTTCCTTCTGATCGTTTCAAGTGAGTCTCGTGTTCCTACATAGACTACATCGGCATATCCGATGAATAACCCTGTCTCAAGAATCCCTTGTAAGCTGTGAAGTTTGATATTAAGTTCTTTTGGATTAGTAATGGGTCCAAAATGTGCATCTATCAAGTTATTACCATTATCAGTTACAACTGGACCTAATTTCCTGTTAGACAATCGTACATCTGCTTTTGCACCCATTTTATTTAATTTCAATAAAACCGGTTGTATGGCTATTGGATGAACTTCAAGATATATGGGCTGATTTACTCCTAATTGATTAGATTTTTTTGTCTCATCTACTATTAGTATGTACTCTTTGCAGCAACTTGCAACTATCTTTTCTCTTAGAAGAGCTCCTCCATGTCCTTTTATTGCATTTAGATCCATATCAATCTGATCTGCGCCATCAAACCCCAAATCAAGTTCAGGATATTCATCTAGTGTTGTTAGGGGTACCCGTGATCTAACGGCTTCTTGAATAGCTTGGTAACTAGTGGGAACACCTTTAACACCTTTAAGTTTCTTGACTTGGATTTTACTACCTAATAGTCTTATTGCTTCAGCGGCTGTTGTACCACTGCCTAACCCAATCACCATCTCATCTTTAACATGCTCAACTGCTTTGGCTGCTGCTCGTTTCTTAGCTTCATCTCTCCAACTCAATGTTAAGCCTCTAGTTCAAGACGGTCTAATTCCTCCAGTTCTTTTAAGACATCTTCTTTCAATTTTTCTAGCCTATCTTCAACGGAGTCTCTTCTTGAGTCTTCTTCTTCATCTTCTTCAATTTCTTCCTCAGAAGGTTCTTGTTCTTCAACCTCATCTGGTTCTTCTTCTTTTGAAGGTTTGAGTGGTTTGGGTCTTGGTGGGCGTTTTCTTTTCGTTTTTCTTTTAGGCTTAGTTTCTTCGATTTTTGAATCAGGTGGTTTAATGTCAAGTTCTTTGATTATTAAATCAATTTTTTGTTGCGTATCATTCAAGGTTTCTTGGAATTGTTCAATAATATCAGATCGAATTTCTTCTAATTCGTTGAGACTTACAATTAACTCTGCGTTTCGAAGTTCTTCGTTTACGCTCTTCATCTCTGCATCGTAATTACTTGCGAGACGTTCGCGTTCTTCTCGGCTAATTTCACCTTCATCCTCAGCTTCAAATAGGCGTTTCATCACCATTCCAAGAATCTCTTGCTGCAGGGTTAGAGTTCTTATTTTACTACGCGCTTGTTCTACTTGTGTTCTCTCGGTTATTGTATCAATTTTAGGGACTTTTACGTGACCTTTGTCTGGTTTAATTTTCAAGTTAATTGGTTCAGAGTCTATTATTTGATTATCTTCCTTTCTTTTTTTGCTTCGAGATGCATCACTTGTAGCTCTTAAAAACATGAAGATGGCAACAGCGGCTACCCCTAGAGCACCAATTCCGAGAATTAAATCCGCTGTAAGCTGTAGAGCCATTATGTTCACCCATAATTTCAAATCAAGAATATTTAAGAACTCACATTTATCTGCGACAATTTAAATAAAATCGCATAATTTTTTAATATTTTAGAGTGGAAAACTAAGCTAGAAAAAAATAAATTCTACGGTTTCAATTGTATTTTTTTTAATGTTTACTAAAAACTATTTTAATAAATAAAACTATGTTTTCTAATAGATGGATCTTTATACGCTAATATAATAATACAATTGATTAACTTGAATAATATGCTTGGACTTGGTAAAGTTACAAAAAAAGTTTTTGATCGAACTGTGATGCCATATCTTCCTATCAAGAAAATAGAACTGGATGGAACGGTTGTTGAGTTATTCGAAAAAACTGTTGTTGCTCATAGCCCAAGCATTGGAGTACCCTTGGAAGCACTTGGTTTCTTCGCTTTTCATTATGCTGCTAGTAATGTAGCTAGTAAATTCGGGAAACCAACTCAAATGATAACTGGAATATATCTACCTCTCAAAACCTTGGAGAAAGATCTAAAAGTAATTGCAGAAATGCTTGGTATTGAAGCAAAAAAATATGGGGTTGAAGTAATTGCAGGACAGACTGGTACGTATTATGGATTAGAAATACCATTAATAACAAGTTCATGTTTTGGCAGACAAATAAGAATTCCGGAAAAACCAGAGACGGGGGATCTAGTAATTATTGTTGGAGAAGTAGGCGCGGAAGGATTATGGCTTGATGGATTAAGTAGGGGTATAAAGAGTGAAAATTGGAGGAATTTTACACCATTACCTATAATACTCGAGCTTCAAGAATGTGAATATGTTAAGATAATGCATGATGTATCAGAAGGAGGTGTAAAGGGTGCTTTATTTGAGGTGGTAGATTCCTTAAAAATTGGAATTAAGGTCAATTCTACTGATATTAAAATATCAGAAAAACTAAATCAGAGATCAGGAGATCCACTACGTTATCCATCCTATGGAACTTTAATTGTAATTATTGATAAAAAGGGGATGGAATCAGTTAAGGGAATTTGTGAGAGAAAGGGATACAGTTTTAGCAAAGCAGGTGCATTAGAAAAAATTCCAAAGCTTGTTGTTGATAATGAAATTGTCAAAGAACAAAAAAGAGTGGAGTTAGATGAAGTATATGGTTCCTTTAGATTAAAAGACGAAAATATAATTGAACTCGAGGACGCCTATAACGAAATATTAAAAATAAAAGGACTATCAGATATAATACCACAAGTTGGAACGAATTTAGTTTACAGCAAACGAGAAGCAGAAAAAATCGAGGAAATTGCTGGATTAACAGGCAGAATAGTAAAAGCTATGGGAAAACCTCTCAGTTGTGGAGAAGTAAAATACGGAGCTTCAACGCATCTGGCGAGTGTTGTATTAGAAGCACAAAAAATTGAGCCCTCTATAAGATCAGCTGTTAATATAAAACATACAGACTCAATTTTCAAAAAACTTGAGAAAATAGGTTTAAATCTGAAAGTTCTTCCTTCTGAGATAAGTGGAAATGGATGCCCTGTAACCGTCTATATCAGAAAATTTCAGGAATTATTTGATGCTTATATCTATCCTGGGGGTTTTGGGATTGAACCAACTACAACGATTATTGGAAAACATCCTCAAGAACTTGTAAGAATATTATCTGGACTTTGTCTAAAATGATTGACATTATCAAAACATTCGATAAAGCGTCTATTTTCTATGATGAGTGGTATGAGCACCCACAAGGCAGTCAGATATTTAAAACAGAACTAAAAGCTATACAGTCCATAATTCCAGAATTAGGTTTAGGATTGGAAATTGGTGCAGGGACTGGAATATTCGCTGAATACATTAAAAATGATAATAGAACAATAATTTGCCTAGATCCTTCTGCAGAAATGCTGAAAAAAGCATTAGAAAGAAATTTGCCATGTGTAATTGGTCTAGGAAGTTTGTTACCTTTTCGAAAAAATATTTTTCAGTTTTCATACATGGTAACAGTCATAGAGTTTTTAACTGAACCTGAAAAAACTATAAGAGAAATTAAATACGCAAACGAGGGAAATCTGTGCATTCTCTTTATTAATATTGAAAGTCCGTGGGGAAATTTTTATCAAAAAATTGGACGGGAGGGAAATTTAGTATTTAGCAAAGCGAGGCTATATCAACTATCTGAGGTTGAGAAGATCCTTGATGAAGGAGGTTATTATATTAAATCTAAGATAGGTACGTTAACTTCACAACCGATGAGTTCCGATGTAGGAGCTGAATTGATGGAGCCATCAGATAGGACGGGTGTTATAGTAATTAACGCCCTTGAAAAAGAGCAATAAGATAATGCATCAGTATCAGGGTTCGTAAGCTTCTCAATTTAACTAAAATTATTCTTCTAATTGGATATTCTTCAATCCCTCTATCTAAGCAAATTCCTGAGAAAGATCACGCTTATATTTCATGATGATATGAGACGTATTTGAAAAGGGGAGCTAGATGTGCAGTCTGGCTGAGAGGTACGCCTATGCGTCGACCCTTGGAACCTGATCCAGGTAATACTGGCGGAGGGACTTAAAATGTATAAAAACGAGATTAACACACAGGTACTCGCTGAAGTCGCTGTTTCTGTAGCCCTAGCTTATGTTTTAAATTTTATAATAATTTATCATCTTCCACAGGGTGGTTCAGTCACTCTTGGAAGTATGGTTCCCATTTTATTACTCGCCTTGAGACGAGGCCCCATAATTGGAATTTTCTCAGGGTTCGTTTTTGGAGTATTACAGATGTTCTTTGGGGGATACTGGTTCACTATTGTACAGGTTCTATTGGATTACCCAGTCGCTTTTGGCTGTCTTGGACTTGCTGGATTTTTAAGGAAACAACCATTAATTGGCGTGACAATTTCAATAATAAGTAGGTTAGTTGTTCATGTCATATCCGGGGTTGTTTTTTTCTCACAGTTTGCTCCACCCGGACAGAGCCCATTGATTTACAGCGTCATCTATAATGGTAGTTACATGTTTCCAGAACTGATTATCAGCGGGATACTGGTATACCTCTTAATAAAAAGAGGGATACTAGAATATAACATCTAATTTTTTCCCTTTTTTTCTATACGCAACCAACGTTACTCAAATTGCTTATAACCTATACTTTATTTGAAGTCTTCATCTAGGTGCATGAATTGAGTGATAAAGAATTCTATATGAGTCATTATATGCCGGATATCGAGTTAAATCTACCTGAAAAGGTTTGGATATACGATACAACTCTGAGAGATGGAGAGCAGATGCCTGGGGTCACCTATACTATTGAAGAGAAGATCGCAATCGCAAGACAACTCGATAGATTACGGGTACCTAAAATCGAGGCAGGTTTCCCAATCACTAGCCCAGGGGAAAAGGAGGGTGTGAAAAAAATAGCCTCGTTGGGCCTTGATTCCACCATATGCGCACTTGCTAGACCTCTTAAAGGAGACATAGATCGTGCCCTTGAATGTGATGTACCTTATATTCACGTATTTATCAGCACAAGCGACCTTCACATCGAGCACATGATGAATACAACCAGAGAGAATGTGATGGAGCAGACTATCTTTGGAATTGAATATGCAAAAGATCATGGGGTAAAAGTAGAGTATAGCCCTCAAGATGCAACACGTACTGATATGAATTATTTGAAAGAAATCTGTCGAGCAGCCACAGATGCTGGTGCTGAGATGCTCAATATACCTGATACTGTTGGTGTAATGACGCCTAGGGTAACCTATGAGTTTTTTAAAGAACTAAAAAATACTGTTGACACATCCCTAAGTGCCCATGCTCACAATGATCTCGGTCAAGCTACAGCAACAAGTCTAGCAGCAATAGAGGCTGGAGCTGAACAAATCCATGTATGCATAAATGGATTGGGTGAAAGAGCAGGAAATACAAGTCTAGAAGAAGTTGCAGTCAGTCTAATTGCCCAGTATGGTATAGAAACCGGGTTAGATTATAGCAAGATAGCGGAAACAAGCTCCCTTGTTCAGAGGTTTAGTGGAATATATATGACGCCTAACACACCTATAATAGGCGATAACGCTTTCTCACATGAAGCTGGGATTCATGTCCATGGATTACTCGGTCATAGAGGAAACTATGAGATAATAAATGCAGATTTCGTTGGGAAAAAATCCAAACTTCATGCTGGTAAACATGCTGGACGCCATGGTATATTCAAACTAGTGACTGAAATGGGGTTAGAGCCAACCGAAGAACAATTGAGAAAAATAGCTTCTGAGGTAAAAAGTCTTGGTGATACTGGTAAAGTAGTCACTGATAGTGATCTATATGCAATTGCCAAAAATGTGATGGATATTCGTATCGAGGACCGAGTAAAACTCGAACAATTGCTTGTGGTAACAGGGAACACTATTATACCTACCGCCTCCGTCTCACTTATGGTTGATGAAAAACCCATTACAGGTAGTGGCGTGGGGAATGGTCCAATTGACGCAGCAATTAGCGCCATTAGAAATGGTGTAAATCAATTCGCCAATATAGAACTGGAGAAATTTAATATGAAAGCCATAACTGGAGGCACAGATGCTGTAGCTGACGTAACGGTTAGTGTTCGTCGTGGTGATAAGACCATCATGGCAAGCAGTGTCCACGGTGACACTGTAATGGCTTCCGTAGAAGCAATTTTAAAAGGAATGAACAGACTCTTAGAGAAAGACTAAAACATGAGTACAATATCCGAGAAAATATTATCAAAACATTCAAGAGTAAAAGAAACTTTTCCAGGTCAGATAGTTAAATCCAACATTGATTTCGCAATGATGCCAGCATTAACAGCAGCACTATCATATCAAGCTATGTATGATATGGGGATCGATAAGGTATGGGATCGGGAAAAAGTTACTATCCTCCTCGACCATATAGCTCCAGCTACCAATATCACAAACGCTACGCTACATAAACAATGTAGGGAATTTTCTAGAGCTCAAAACCTGAAATATTTTTATGATATAAACTCTGGAGTATGTCATCAAGTTATCCCAGAAATGGGACATGTTTACCCAGGGATGATACTGGTCGGAGCAGACAGCCATACATGTACTCATGGTGCATTCGGAGCATTCGCAACAGGAATAGGGAGCACTGACATGGGAGCAGCAATAGGTACAGGTAAACTATGGTTCAAAGTACCTGAGACCATAAAAATCAATGTGAACGGAGAATTACAAAAAAGAGTCATGTCAAAAGATGTTATCCTGAAGGCTGCAAAGGAAATTGGTGCAGATGGAGCAACATACTGTGCCCTAGAATTTTCAGGAAATACTGTAAAGGAAATGAGCATGGGGTCTCGTATGACCCTATGCAATATGGCCATTGAACTAGGGGCAAAAACCGGTTTATGTGAAGCGGATAAAAAAACATACAAATTCCTCAAGGGAAGGGTCAAACACGAGTACACACCGGTCTCCTCCGATAAAGACGCCAACTATAAAATAATCTTAAATATTGATGCTGGAGAACTCCAACCGCAAGTTGCTTGTCCTCATGCAGTTGACAACGTAAAACCATTATCTGAAGTAGAAGGTATAGCAATAAACCAGGTTTTTATTGGCTCATGTACTAATGGTCGCTTCGAAGATCTTGATATCGCAGCAGAAATTTTACACAATAAACAAATTCACTCGGATGTAAGATTAATAGTGACCCCAGCAAGTTATGAAGTATATAATGCTGCAAATAAAAAAGGGATAATAAGAACACTAATGGAAGCAGGGGCTGTAGTCTGTAATCCCAGTTGCAGCGTTTGTTTTGGTGGACATCATGGTATTTTGGCACCAGAAGAGGTGAGTCTAAGCACCAGTAACCGAAACTTTAAAGGAAGACAGGGAAGTACAGAAGCCGAAGTTTATCTCAGTAGTCCTGCAACTGCAGCGGCAAGCGCAATTACAGGAGTAATAACTGATCCAAGAGAGGAGTATTATGATTAAAGGAAATGCTTGGAATTATGGAGACAATGTTAATACAGATTTCATATTACCTGGAAAATATTTGGAACTTACAGATCCTGATGAGATGGCCAAACATGCCATGGAAGGCTTAGATCCTGAGTTCTCAAAAAACGTTAAACAAGGGGACATTATTATTGGTGGAAGAAACTTTGGACTAGGAAGTAGCAGAGAACATGCTCCCTTGGCCCTTAAATACGCTGGAGTTGGGGCTATTATAGCTGAGAGTTATGCTAGAATATTTTATAGAAATTCAATCAATCTAGGGTTACCTGTTCTTGAATGTGAGGATATAAGTAATATCATCAAAACAGGGGATAATGTCGAAATAAATCTAAAAAAAGGTGTAATGAAGATTAATAAAGAAAAGACATTAATATTTCAACCTGTACCAGAATTCATGAAAAAAATTCTTGAATCAGGTGGATTACGAGAATACATAAAAAGTTATAGAAAAGATTGGTAGAAAACTGATCAGTTTAAGATAAAATAATTATATTTCATATTAAATCCAAGGAAAAATAAACAAAATATTTAGTTTTTCTATTGAGATACCTATTCTTTG
>CAZLHX010000010.1:0-39142 GCA_964559475.1 uncultured Candidatus Bathyarchaeia archaeon
ATCAATAAAAAACTATCGACAAAAACAAATATATCAAATCACCTGCGAATGTACTAAATTTACTAAAGCCTTCAAAACAGGTTAGTGTAAAGCCTTAAAGTATCTTTATTGCTATTTTTCCTTATGTCTTCTGAATCCTTTAAATGCGAGGTTATGAGCTGGAACCTCTTCGATAAACTCAGCAAGAAGCTGGCAAAACAAATAATTAACTCAGGTTATAAGCCTGACTTTATGATTGGCTTGGCTAGAGGGGGCTGGGTTCTAAGCCGAGTTCTCTGTGATCATCTGGGTGTAAAAGATCTAGTCAGTCTGAAGGTGGAGCACTGGGGGATAACCGCTACTCCCGATGGGTCTGCTCGAATCAAGTATGCATTTGACGTAGATCTTACTGGTAGGAAGGCTCTGGTAGTTGATGATATAACTGACACAGGGCAGAGTATGATGCTGGCAGTCGATTACGTTAAACAGAAGACCCCCCAAGAGATAAAGACTGCAGCCCTGTGCCACATTGAAGGAAGCAAGTTTATCCCGGATTATTATGCCGAGGAGATCGAGTGGCGTTGGGTCATCTTTCCATGGAATTATACAGAAGATATGTGTAACATAATCCCCAAAGCAGCCAAAGGAGCCAAAGATGGTAACGAGATAAAAATTAACCTAAAATCCAGGTTTGGTATAGAGCTGACTGAGGACGAGATCAAGAATATTCAAGCTGAGATCAATCGCCGCTCCCGAGGAGAAAAGAGCTAATGGATACCGTTAAAATACTCATCGAGGAAAGCAGGAAAAAGGTAAAAAATCTCATGGAAGGGGCATTAGTCCATCTTGGATACTACGATTATGAGGTAACTGTAAATCAACGTAAAGGGGTAAATATCTTTGATTCAGATAAACCATTGTTTACCATTAAAGCGGATACAAATACTCCGCTTTCAGAGGAAGACTTGCTGTTTATTAGGAAAAACTTTGTAAACTCGAATTTTAGAATTAAAGTAGCTAAGCTTAAAGATAATTGCTTAATTGTACGAATTTAAATAAGCCCTGGTTGGATACCAGACGATTTGACTTGGATCGATCGTTATTTGCATATACTACTTCTAACAATTCTATAGTGAGTTTCTATGTTTAAAGGAAAAGAGGTAGCCTTTGATTGGGTTGAAGCAAATAAAGAGATGATTGTAGACGTTCACCAAAAAATCTGGGAACTTGCTGAAGTTGGTCTCCAAGAGACACAGACTGCTGAACTTCTTATAGAGATCCTTGATAAAGAGGGATTCAGCGTCGAAAAGGGAGTTGCTGGAATGCCTTCCGCTTTCGTCGCTTCCTATGGCGAGGGAAAGCCAGTGATTGGTATAATGGGAGAGCTTGATGCTCTTCCTGGAATTAGTCAGAAGCCAGTACCCTATAAAGAGCCAATTAAGGAAGGCGGAGCAGGTCATGGCTGCGGTCATAATGGCTATGCTACAACGGCTCTGGCTGGAGGAATCGCAGTTAAGAAGGCTCTTGATGGGGGCCATGTTAGTGGAACCTTGCAGGTTTTTGGGTGCCCTGCAGAGGAGACCCTCGTTGGTAAGGTCTTTATGGTAAGGGACGGGGTTTTCGACGGGGTCGATGCTTGTATCGGACATCATCCTAGCAGCTTTAATGGCGTGAGCCTGAGGAGTGGAAACGCCATGAATAGCGTGAAGTTTGAGTTCTTTGGTGAAGCAAGCCACGCTGCAGGAAGCCCCGAGATGGGAGTATCGGCGATGGACGCCGTAGAGCTGATGAATATTGGTGTAAACTATATGCGAGAGCATGTGGTTCAGGAAACTCGTATTCACTACGTTGTGGAGGATGGGGGACATGAGCCTAACGTGGTCCCACCATATGCTAGAAGCTGGTACTATGTGAGAGCTCCTGAGCGTGAGCTTGTTGAGATGTACTACGACAAGTTACTGGATATTGCTGATGGAGCGGATAAGATGGTGGGGACAACGCATAAGGTGAAATTTTTGTCGGGAGTCCACAATGGGATGGAAAATAGGTTACTTGGAGAGATAGCTATTGATAATATGAGGTTGGTGGGAGCTCCTGAGTATTCTGAAGAGGAGGAGAAGTTCGCAGAGGAATTGGCAAAGAGTATTCCCCGTGAGAAAAAGAAAATTGGGCTAATTAAGAGTCATCTACCAGATGCCATGGAGCTAATGGATGTTAATCTGAATAGCAAGATCTACGACCCAATAGGAGAAGGAGAGAAGGGTGGGGGAAGCAGTGACGTGGCTGATGTAGCCTGGAACACACCCACCGTCCAGTTTAGGACTGTTTACACCATCGTCGGTGCCCCGGGTCATAGCTGGCAAAATGTTGCATCCAATGGTACAAGTATAGGCCACAAATCCACAATATTTGCAAGTAAAGTGATGGCGGGGTCCGTTATTGATCTCATGCACAAACCGGAACTTCTCCTGAAAGCCAAGGAAGAGTGGAAACGCCAAATGATGGGGCGCGAATACAAATCACCCCTACCTGAAGGATCAAAACCACCACTGGATCAACTAAAGAAAACTCATTAACACTATTCTGGTGATATCTTTGGTGAAATATCGGATTAGTTGGAAGGAGTATGAAAATAGAATCCGTGTTCTTCGTGAGCATATGCAGGAAGAAGAGTTCGATGCATATCTAATTACGAGCGGTGTTAGCATTTTCTATTTTAGTAATTTCTACCATATGGTCACTGAACGACCAGCTGCGTTACTGGTTAAGCCTGATGGTAAACCTATTTTTATGGGCCCGCTCCTTGAAGCGGATCACCTTCGAGAACAAACTAAGGTAGTAGGTGATAGTTATACCTACCTTGATTATCCAGGTGAGGAGCACCCAATGAAAAAATTTGCAAAATGGCTTACAGATCTTGGGTACGAAAAGGCAAAGATTGGAACTGATAACCCCAGCGGTGCAGGAGGGACTATGGGTTATGTGGGAGACCCCTTGAACGAGATCCTCGACGAGGCTGATTTTGTTAAAGATGGACAGTTTATCTGGGATATGAGGCTAATAAAGAGTAAAGAGGAGATAGCCCTCATTAAGGAATCCGCCAAATGGGGTAATCTAGCTCATCAATATCTTCAGGAGTATACCACACCTGGATTATGGGATCTTGAGATAAGTCTCATGGCAACCTTAGACGCAACCAGTGCTATGAAGAGAACATTGGGATCTGATTATATAACAGTAAAGGGGACTCGTGCAGCCAGTGCAGGCTTCAGAGGGCAGGTAGGCTGGAAGAGCGCTATGCCCCATAGCATCAGTATTAACAGGTTTATTCAGGAAGGAGATGTCCTTGTTACCGGTGCTAGCGCTGATGTCGGAGGATACGGCTCTGAGCTTGAACGAACCATGATAGTAGGTAATCCAAACTCAAAGCAGGAGAGACTATTCAAAGTCATGATGAGGGCTCAGAATGCAGCAGTTGATGCCTTAAAGCCTGGAACTACCTGTGCTGATGTGGATAAGGCTGCGAATAAGGTGTTCAGGGAAGCTGGATACTGGGATCTCGTAAGGCATCATACAGGGCATGGAATAGGAATCCAGGGTCATGAGCCACCTTATCTGGACCAAGGGAACGATAAGGAATTAGAGCCGGGGATGGTCGTAAGTATCGAGCCAGGGATCTATGAACTGGGTAGTGCAGGCTATAGGCATAGTGATACCTTGCTGGTCACTCAGGGAGGCTGTGAATGGCTTACTTACTACCCAAGGGATTTGGATTCCCTAACCATTATCTAAAAAGAAAATTTCTATTACTACAATTTTTATGTAAAATATTCATGCATTTTCACTTCTCTCCCCCTGTATTATCTTACCTTAATTATTTTAAATGGCGATACACAAGATTCCGTTGATGGGTAAGCAGATTACTACCAGATTCAAGCCAAAAAATAGGTGGGTGAGGGATATGGTAAAATCAGATCCTAATATTGCTACAGGGCTTGATACTACAAAGGATATGCTCAGACTTCAGTCTCCCAGTCAGAGTCTTTGTAGTGTTTGTAAAGGGGGTAAGATGCTTTGTGGTAAAACTAGTTGCCCAATTATGGCTCGACTAGGAGCCTTTACAGATATGTTCCAGAGTGTTAAAGGTACTGAGGTGGATGGTAGTAGTCCCCCCAGTGTGTTTGTTGGAAGATTCGGCTACCCTAACGTCCAGATTGGTCCACTCTCACCCACATATCATGGTGATACTCAGATACTGGATCAGCCTGAGCAATGGTTCGGTAAGAGTATAGATGAGATAATCTATTTTCGAAGTCAGCTGATCAGGGGAATGACTCCAGTAAATGTTAAAAAACCCTGGAAGGCAGGTAGACTTCTTGATAAGACTAGGGAACTGGCACTTGCAGAACATTATGTTGAAACCGAGATGAAGCTAAGAAAAAGACCTACTAAACGATTCTATTTAAGTGGTGATATCCAACCTATCGGGCCCACAGCTCCACTGGAGAACGTGGATATTGGGTACATAAAATGGAATCAAAAGATGGAGAAGTACCATTATGATAGTGACTTGAAAGCAGCGCCAGCAAGTATAATGCTATACGAGGACGGTCTGCCTTTGAGCAACATAATGAGAGCTTTCAGTATGGGAAGCTTTGGAATAGAAAGTAACAGGAGGCTTGTTCCCACTCGGTGGAGTATAACAGCTGTAGATGATCTAATTGGAAAATTTCTGACAAAAAAGATCAAAGATTATCCTCTGATTAACCATTATGAGGTTTACGAATCAGATTACATAGGTAACCGGTTCGAGGTCCTTCTTGTACCTGATGCCTGGGCTTATCAGGCTTATGAAGCATGGTACCCAAGAACCCTGTGGAATCCAGATGAAGAAAATGTAGCCATAGTCGCGGACTGGGAGCCCTATGATGGAAGATCCAAGTACGCCTCAATGGGAGGATGCTATTACAGTGGCAAACTTGCAGTCTTGGAATACCTTGAGAAGGTTAAACATCAAGCAATGGTCTTCATTTTTCGTGAGGCATATCCAGATTATATTCTCCCTGTAGGGGTATGGCAGGTTAGGGAGAATGTCCGAAATGCTATGAAGAAGGAGCCAAAGAGATACGAGACCCTAAACGGTGCTCTTGAGAGAGTTATGAGTAGGTTAAGTATCCCTCTTAAAAAGTGGATAGATATGGGCCCCCTGCTTAAACACATATTAACACAGAAAAAACTCACTGATTTCTTCTAAGTATAATAAAACATAATTCAAATAGAGTATAATTTTAAAACGGATGTTCTCGCCATATGGGTAGGTTAGTAAGACCTATGAAACCTAAAGAGGTAGCAGAGATACTGCACGAGAATGAACGAAAGGTACTCAGGGAGTTGAAGAACCGGGGTACTGCGACAACCGAAGAGCTGAGCAAGGTTACAGGGCTCAGCAAGGACGCTGTGGAGAAGGCGTCAGGATGGGCTGAGACGAAGGGCGTTGTCTCTTTTAAGGAAGAGGTCTCACAATTTTTTGAATTAACTGAAGAGGGGCAAAGATATGCTGAGGAGGGTCTGCCTGAACAGAAATTACTGGAAGCTCTCGAAAAAGGAGCCCAAAAGATAAGTGAACTGAAGGAATCCTTCGAGAATCTTAACATAGCTCTAATATGGGTAAGAAGAAGGGGGTGGGCTGATATAAGTAAAGGAGTCATACGGCTAACTCCAAAAGGGAAAGCTGTAGATATGTTACCAGAGGAGAAGATATTGGAAATTCTAAGCACCTTAGCACCAGTTGAAGCCAGTGCCTTTTCCGAGGACCAACTTGAACTCTTAGAACAGATGATAAAACGAAACCTGGTAAAAAAGACTGAGGATGTGAAACGCTATGTATCTATAACAGGCTTCGGTGAGCAGGTAGAGCCTATGCTAGGAGAGCTTGAGACAAAAAAAGTGATAACCCAACTTACCCCTGAGATAATCTCAAACAAGGAGTGGAAAGTTGCTCAATTCCAGCGTTACGATATACACCTCCCATCACCTAGTCTGAATCCGGGAAAGAGACATTTTATCAGCCAAGTCATCGACTACATAAGAAGATTCTGGGTAGAACTAGGCTTCAAAGAAATGAAAGGAGAATACCTAGAACTAAACTTCTGGAACTTCGATGCCTTATACCAGCCCCAAGATCATCCAGCCAGAGATCTCGCTGATACTTTCTACATGAAGACGCCCCATAAAGGAAAATTGCCAGAGTCTGAGATGGTGGAGCGAGTAAAACTCACACACGAGAACGGTTGGACGACTGGATCAACTGGTTGGCAGTATAAATGGGATCCAGAGTTTGCAGCACGTACAGTACTAAGAACACATACAACAAGCCTGAGTGTGAACCAGATCGCGAAACTTACAACCGAGGACCTCCCGGGCAAATTCTTCAGCGTTGGAAGGGTATTCCGAAATGAGACTATAGACTGGAACCACCTAGCAGAATTCTATCAGACTGATGGTATAGTAATCGGAGAAGGAGTCACTTTCAAGAACATGCAAGGCTACCTTAAGGCATACCTAGAAGGATTGGGTTTAGAGAAATTCAGATTCAGACCAGGATACTTCCCCTATACGGAGATGAGCATGGAGGCAGAAGTCTGGATCGAAGGGAGAGAAGAATGGATGGAACTATTTGGTGCCGGAATCTTCCGACCTGAAGTAGTGAAACCGCTCATCGGAATTGACGTACCAGTTCTGGCATGGGGTCCTGGTTTCGATAGATTAGTCATGCAGAGTTACAAAGTAGCAAACATCAAGGAACTATACAGCAATGATATCGGCTTACTACGAGAAGCCAAGCTATGGATGGAGTGAACAAGAATGCCAGTTATTGAAGTAAATCTAAAAGACTTCCAAGAACTACTCGAAAGAGAAGTAACCGAATCCGAGCTCAGAGACAGGATACCCATGATGGGCACAAGCTGGGAAGGAACCACAGAAGATGGATTCAACCTGGAAGTCTTCCCAAACCGCCCAGACCTCCTGAGTATAGAGGGTTTAGCTAGGGCATATGCTTCCTGGACTGGGGCACGCATAGGTCTTAGAAATTACCCTGTCAATAATTCAGATTATAAGGTTGTTATTGACGAGAAGACGCAGGATGTTCGTCCTTTCTTCGTAACTGCTGTTGTGAAAAATGTATCTTTTAATGATCCTCTTATCCGGAGCTTAATACAGATGCAGGAAAAGCTACACGTTACGCATGGTCGTAAACGAAGAAAAGTCGCTATAGGCCTCCACAATCTGGAGCCAGTGGAGTTTCCTGTAACCTACACTACCAAGCCTCCTTCGTTCAGTTTCAGACCCCTCGGAGAGAGATTTGAGAAGAATCTGAATGAGATACTCACTGAGATGCCAAAAGGAAGGGAATACGCATGGACCGTAGAGGGTTTTAAGGAGTACCCCATGATACTGGACAAGAAAGACATGGTCCTCTCCATGCCTCCCATAATAAATGGAGAGTACACGCGGGTAGATGAGGTAACTAGTGAACTCTTCATCGATGTAACAGGTACAGATATAAAGGCTATAACTGAGGTGCTTAACGTAATTTGTACCACTCTGGCTGACCAAGGAGCCGAGATATATGAGGTTCATAATCATTACCCTGATGGGGAAGTACTAGTAACCCCTAATCTTGACCCATGGGAAATGGAACTTAAAAACGACTATGTTAACAGTACGCTGGGAACCAGTTTTTCCACAGCGGAGACGGTCTATGAACTTGAGAAGATGGGGCACGGGACAGAGGTAAAGGGAGATACGATCATAGTCAAGATCCCTAGCTATAGGGCTGATATAATGCACCCCATTGACCTTGTAGAGGATGTGTCCATAGCGTATGGTTACGATAACTTTGAGCCAGAGATACCTGATATCTACAGCGAAGCTGGTGAGGACCCATTGGAGATTTTCAGCAGGAAACTACGTAATTTCCTAATCGGGTTCGGCCTCCTTGAAGTCGTAACCTTCATGATGAGCAACAAAGAAAAGCTCTTCCATAAGATGAATCTCCCAGAGGAACCAATCTGCGAGACGGAGAATCCCAAAATGGAGGCTTATGACAGCCTCAGAAACAGGCTTCTTCCCAGCCTAATGGAGATACTCAGCTACAATAAACACCATCCTTACCCCCAGAACCTCTACGAAGTCGATGATGTAGTGGTATTCGATCCCAGTTCAGAGACGGGGGCAAGAAACAAACGTAGATTAACAGTGGTAATGTGTCATGCAAAAGCTAACTTTAGTGAGATTAAAGCCATGATGAATGGTGTACTGGAGAATCTTAAGATAGAACCCGAGCTTGAGGAAGGAGGTTGGGGTTGTTTTATAGAGGGCAGAAGATTCACAGCCACTGCAGATGGAAAGGAGTTATGCTGGGCAGGGGAGATACATCCTCAGGTTCTAGCAAACTGGGAAATTGAGATGCCTATCTCAGCTCTTGAGATGGATATAGATCTACTTTTCAGACTAGTTAACGGAAACTGAATACCCCTCTTCTTCTGCTTTCTGTAAAGTCTCTTCGATAAAACTGGTTTTAGCACTAGTGTAGGCTCTTCTATCAGAACCAGTTACTTCCGCCAGCTTTTTCTTCAAATTATAATACTCTTCTGCAATTCGGGGATGGTCTCGCAGATAATCCCTGAAAACTATATGTCTAAGATGAAAACCACTATTATGAAGGACGATATGCAGGTGATAGTATAGATCTTTTTTACCACGACCTAGACAGTAAAACCAATCATCGTTTTCTGGTTGTGGGGTGACGTCACAATACCCAATCTCTTCCAGTCTTTTTTGACATGTATCCGCAATCTTAGTATTATCGACGCCAACTATCATATCGATGATAGGCTTAGCCCCAAGACCGTAAACAGAGGTACTTCCTACATGATTTATCGAAAAGATAAGGTCGTCAATTTTCTGTTTTATTCTATTCTCTTCTTCCACGTATTTTTTTGGCCATTCTAGGTCATATTCGACTATCCTAATCTTGTCACCACTAGTCACTGATCCTATCCTCCTTGCTTTATGTTTTATAGTTGGATTTAACCTTACATCTACTATGGAAGATTCTCCTCTGGTTCCTCCTAAACTGGCGATACTTGTAAGTATTCTAGCGGTTAGTACAGCCAGTATACTTATTAGGATGAGTAATGCGCCAGCCCTAGCAATAGCCAGCTATAGAATGCTTCTATCTACTCTGATATTATCTCCTTACTTCTTCTACACTGGAGGGATTGAGAAAGTTCGAAGCATTGGAAGGAAGGGAGTGCTGATGCTCATATTGATAGGCATTGTCCTTGCTATTCACTTTGGATCCTGGATCACAAGTCTAAGTCTTACAACCGTTGCAAGCTCAGTAATATTTGTTCACATTGATCCAATTTTTGTTGCTTTGGTCAGCCATTTTTTCTTAAGCGAGAGGGTATCTAGGAGAACTATTTTTGGGATCATTCTGGGTATGTCAGGGGCTACATTAATCGCTGTGGGCGATGCAGGGATGGGGGAGTTAAATCTATACGGGGATTTACTCGCACTAGTAGGGGGAATTATGCTCGGTATCTACATACTTGGGGGGAGAGCCTTAAGACAGAAAATGGATCTCACAAGTTATGTTACTCCTGTTTACTTCACATCAGCCTTGGTGCTCCTCTTAGTATCATTCTTTACTGGGACAAAACTTTCAGGATATGCCCCTCGAGAGTATCTTTTGTTTCTTGTAATAGCAATTGTGCCCATGATTTTTGGTCATACAGTTTATAACTGGGCTCTAAAATACGTGGAGGCTCCGATTGTGTCCCTCAGCCTCTTGGGTGAGCCTGTAGGTGCGTCTATACTGGCTTATATCTTCCTTGGTGAGATTCCTACCTCGATAATATTAATTGGTGGAGCATTGACCTTATCGGGGATACTTATCACCGTTCATAGACGGCAGTAAACGGATCAAGCTTATGTTATAAAGAAAAAAAGGTATTTCTTGAAGGCTAATTTTCTATCCACGAAATAACTTTGGGGACACCTACAAGGCTATCACCCTGGTGAACCACAGGATTTTCCCTTATCGTAAATACAAATCCATCCTGAGGAGCGTAAACTTCTTCTAAAGTCTCAAAGGTACGAGGACTATAGATATAACCTATTTTCTGCCCCTTTTCTACAATTTCTCCTAGTTCAACCTCTGGTATGAATATACCAGCTTTATCAGCATAAGTAACGTAGGTTTTCTGTTCCGCTTTCCACTCAAGTTTAACCTGTTTTTCAGGTAACTTGATCTTCCCTTCAATAATACTTAGATCTATCATGATATTTTTCAGACCTTGATATGCAAGCTTAATAATATCAGGCTCGAATTTTCCGTGACCTCCAAGCTCGGGTACAATAGCCGGTATTCCATTATCAACACATTGCGCCCTCAGGGTCTTTCTTCCCCCATAATCCTCAGTCTCAACATAAAGTATAGGAGCGCCAAATAAACCAGCCATCTCCTCAGCTCTTTTACCTATACCCTTGGGAGTGCTTTCACTTACTCCTTCTGGTTCATAATAGACCCAAACGGGGCAATAATCTGAGGCTGTATGTAGGTCAACGACCTCATCAGCGTGACTTACCAAGTCAGACCATATCTTATGGGCCATCCTTTCAGTCAGACTTCCCCTTGGGTCTCCTGGCCATATCCTATTCATGCCACCAGGTTTAGGATCAAAGATAGTAGCTCTATCTCTCTCCCTGAAGGCCAGAGGATTAGGCAGGCAGTATATCAAAGTTCCTTTCATCTCTTCGGGGTCAAGTTCTTCTATAAGTCTCCTGACGGCGTCTAAGCCCATAACCTCAGAGCCGTGTTGGGCTACCTGGACATAAAGAGTCTTGCCAGGCTTTGAGCCGTGGAGTACCATGTAGGGGATCTCCATTGATTGGCCATCAGCGAAGAATTCTTGTATCTCTAGAATGCTTTGAGCTTTTTCCCCTGGTTTTAATTTTAACCCTGCTACATATTTGTCTTCACACATATTTATCAGGAGAAACTAGTGCTGGGTTGTTAATAGATTTCCTAGATAGGTCGCCAATTAATACTCTTAGAAGTGGTGTATTTTTGTTTAACCGGATACCCCATTCCGATTTTTATTATTTCTGGGACTATCTCATTTTTGAAGCGGTTACTTGGTTTTCCAGTTACTATCCCTTCACAAGCTGGGTCCAAATAGAGATATACTGGTTTTCCATTGTAGTTTATTTTTGCGTTTTCCCCGTGCTTGTATACTGGCTCTTTATGGATCCTGAAGGGGAATAAGCGGCAAGCAGTTGGTTTCTTGGCTTGTAGTGTGCATATCCAGCGGTTCATGAGGGGTTTCTGAAAGACGCATCTTCCATTGGGTTTGTTCTTGAGGTATGCTTTTCCCACTCCAAACTCCATTACCTGTGGCCCAAATCGGTTGTTGATGAGGACCATTTCTTCCATTTTTAGAGGGACACGGTATCCTATACAGCATTTTCCGCAGGCTACGCAGCTCCAGGAATTTACTTCCTTCCATGGGATTAAGGCACTGCCCCTCATGTTTTATTCTTAGGGCTAAAGACATGGGAAGCTAAATATCTACCGCATAGGTTTCTTATTGTTTCTTTTCTGCTTCCTCGAGTTCATAGAGGAGGGGATAGATGTCATGATGTTGTTTAATAAGGTGCCATGTGAACCTGCCGAACCAGTAGAATATTCCAAAGGAGAACAATAAGATGATGATACTGAACAGGTCTATTTGGTCCAAAGTTACCAGGATCCATTAGGGAGCTGTGGGTTATAATATTTCCTAAAAATTTTCAAGGTTTACTGCCATTAGCCACGCATCTTCTCCATCAAGATAGTAACCGTAATTCCGTTTTACCTGTTCAAATCTTAGTTTATCATAGAGTTTGGTGGCAGGTTCATTGCTGACTCTGACTTCGAGATATCCTTCGGTTGCACCATAAACCTCGCGTCCCTTTCTCATTGACTGAACTATTATACTCTCTCCTATACCTCTTCTCCGGTAATCTTCCATGACTGCGATGGAGACTATGTGGCATAGCCTGACTGGCATGAGGTTTCCCAACTTTGACCACCCTCGTTCTATCCTGCACATTATGTATCCCTGAACCTCTCCATCTACATCAGCTACGACGAAGGTTTCCGGGTATTTTTCGTACAGTCCAAGGTAGAAATAACTGCTATAATTCTCGGGGAGGCTCTTTTCGTTGATACGCATGACTCTCTCTAAGTCTTCTCTCTCGAATTTGCGTACCTTGTACCCCGGTTCAGTCAAATTTCTCCCTTCAAGGGATATTTTACGGGATTTAAATAAATCGATAAGAATATGCGAGCATAATTTTTAGGTCACAATTCCTCCTAATCTTCGATGCAAGAAGAGCCCACGGATAATCAAGAGATGGACCCTAGGTACGTTGAGGCAGTAGAAAGTCACTTTGAGGTGGGATTAGCATACTGGGAACGTACCACACCAACTTTTATTGTAAGACCGAAAGGTGTAGGTTATCAGCAGTACTTGATTAAGGAAGCCTTCAAGAATTTGGCTGAGGACATAAAGCCTTTCGGGTACCTTCCTAGACTAAGGTGGATTGTATCCAATTATCAGATCTCTATCCTTGAAAAATCCAAGGGGGTTACGGAACTTAACTATAGGAGAAATGTCCTTCTATTCGCTGCGACTTTTATAACAGTCTTCATCGATGGATTTCTTAGAAGTAATAACCCCATACTAACACAAGCCCTAATGAAGGATACCCCTGTTGTCTTAAATGCCCTCCTCTTTACTTTCTCAATCATCACTATTTTTGGGCTGCATGAACTGGGGCATAAAGCAGCATCATTGTGGAAAGATATGGATTCCAGTATGCCTTACTTTATTCCAGCCCCTCCAGGTTTAGGTGGAACCTTTGGCGCTGTAATTACTCAACATGAACCACCGGTAAACAGGGATGCTTTATTCGATCTTGGCTTAAGCGGCCCTTTGGTCGGATTTCTAGTTACTGCAATAATAGGGATAATCGGTGTGAGTCTTAGTTTTGTTGTCCCAACCCAACAGATAACCGAATGGATGATAATGTTCCCGGAGGTACGCTTTCAGCAAATGCCTATGCCAGTCTTGCTAGATTTTTTAGCGAGTCTAGTAAAACCCATACCTGAGGGAATGACCTTAGTCATGCACCCAGTGGCTTTTGCCTCATGGGTAGGATGCATTCTTACTTTTATTAATCTGATACCCAGCTGGCAACTGGATGGAGGTCACATTGTTAGAGCATTGGTTGGGAAGGAGACTCACAAGATAGTAAGTGTGGCCGGAATTTTACTATTAATAATAAGTGGATACGTTTTCATGGGGGTGATTGTTGCCTTCTTCTTAATGAGAGGTAATGAATCGATTGAACCCCTTGATGACCTCTCGCCTATCAGCATTTCGAGGAAAATTGGTATGCTATTATACTTCTTGATAATGGCTCTAACACTGGTAGCCCTATTACCCCTTTAACAGGTACTAAGTCATCCTGTGATTTACCTTTGAATAATCGTTGAACACCCATGTGGTATTACCAAGGTTTTCCGTCCTCTTCTCGTGTTAACAGCTTGTTCATATCCTTCATTCAGCGTCCTAGCGGCTTCAATCTCAAGGGGATCGGTTAGATATATCGGTAGCGTTGACTCGAGGATTACTTTATTTACTCGAGTAATTTTTTTCAGGTTTCTAAGCACCTCAGAACCATAGGTGTATCTTCTCTCAAATTCTGATAGTTCCCTAACTCTCGATAATTTTGTGAAGGCTTCAGCCCCAAGGCCTTCACTACATTCAGCTGCAAGAATTATGGTCCCGTTTCTTTTTGTGACCTTTGATGCATTTTCGAGGGCCCATAGTGCTTTGTAGAGGTTGAAGTCGTAGCTTATGCCTCCTGCGCTTACGACGGTAATGTCTGCAGACCCCGTGGATTTTATCTCGTAGCTGTTGCCCAAGTCATTAATGGATTTACTCCATGATTCCTCAAATCCTCCTGACTGTACGCTGAATAGTGTTCCATCATAATCGACTGCGAAATTCAATGCTAAGTCTATACCTGCTTTTTCCACAATTTCTAGGGTATCTTCTTTTATGGGATTATTTTCTATCTTCCCTGGTGAGATATTTTCTTTAAAATAGTTTTTCCTGTTTCCTTCGATGGTTTTGTTGGATGCTATGCCTGGTATTATGGCGGAAAAGGCTCCTTTAAACCCGGTGTAGGGATCTACCTGAGTTTGCCCTATAGCTATCTTTAAAGAGGCATCTATGTATTCTCTTCGAACTTGAATTGGTGTACCTCGTTTCGTTTCTCCAAGTTCCAAGTGATTACTGCTATTTTTTGTGTTATTCAAGAGTCTTATCTGACTGAGCTCTTTGTTCTCTCTTATAGCTTGAAGAATCTTTCCCCCGTGGTCTTCCCTCTCACCATTTCCTAGTATGATGGTAATACGATCTCTGGGTACTATTAGGTTTACTAATCTGGTGGTTACTATTTTTAATCCCTCGATGGCTAGCTCAGTGTTCATGGTTCCATCTACAGCTATAGATACCATGCAGTCGGGTTTGACAAGTTCATGTATAGAAGGTCCACCTATTGGTTCGTCCAAAGCTGTTTGGATCTCTTTTTCAAATACTATAGGTTCTTCTCGAGATTTTTTCTCGGGAGTTAAGGTGCCTAAATGATTTTCCATATCGATGGTGACGTAAATTTCAGTATCTCCGTAGGGTAGCCAGCAATCAACCAAGGTTATCACTTTTTAGTTGAATCTGTGAAAAAAGGCTTTTCCTTATTTATGTAAGTGGCTGAGTCAGAGGCTGTTTAGTTTCTTCATGTTTAGATGTTTTCAGGGATTTATCGTTGTTTTCTACGGTTGGCTTATCTTCTTTAGTTGATTCTTTACTATCTGTTTTTTGGTCAGTCAAAGTAATTGATCCGCTGGTCTCTGGATTTTTGAGCTGTTCTCTTATCTTAGAGCTCTCAAATTCCTCAATGGCTTCATCTATTTTTCTTTGCGCGTATGTTAATTCTGAAAGAGATATATCTTCACCTGACTCGATTCGTGTTTGGAGGTTCTGAATTTTCTGCTCAGCGTTTGTTAGGACTACTAGTGCACGTCTAGCTTGAAGTTTCTCCATTGGAGTTAAACTGGCTCTAATTTTATTTATTATGTTCTCGAGAATGTATGTCTGGTTAAGCAATCTTTCTGTGAATTTTTCCTTTAACTGTACTTGGACTTGATTTGAAACAGATTTAATGATTATTACAGTTTCCTGGTATTGTTTTTTTGCTTCTGTAATTTTTTCATCAGACGCTTGATATTTTCCTTGTGCTCTTAGTGTTTGAGCTTCATCTAGGAGAGTCTTCATCTCATTCAAGTTTCTTTTTGCTTGTATTAGTGTGATTCCTCTTTTTTCTAGGGTGAGAAGAGTCTGGTTTATACTCTTTATGTTCTCTAAGATTCTCTGGTATTCGTGGACTCTAATTATTGCTGGAGGGGATGTTGTAATTGGTAACTGGTTTATATTTTGTGATTTCTGTAGGATAGTTTTTAGTGATTTTAGTGCATGGTTAATCTTGTTAATTGCTAAGATCTTTTTATTTTCCTTCCATTGTTCCTGTGCCTGGTTTTTAGTCTCGACTGCTGATTGGAATTCGTTCTTCAAATTGGGTGGGATGGTTGCTCCTCTTTGTTTGAAGTAGATTCTAATTCCTTGTTCGAGAGTCTCCGTGTTTTGTAATAGTTTTTGATAGACGTCGTCTAGGCTCATCCGTGTAATGATTATTTGTCGCCCTCTGACTATACTGCCATTTACGTAAATTTTTGCATTATATCTACCTAGCATTGCGTTTTCAGGTATATTTAAGGTAAGAAGGTAAGCACCAGTTTCAGAGGAGCTAGTTTCATTCCAAATGATGTAACCTGCGGAATTTTCAATTATTAGGGAAATATTTGTTTCAGGGCTTGTTATTCCATTAATTTCTATTTTTTCTCCTACCATGTAGATTAGGATCTCGTTATTTGAGGCTTGAAGTTTGGGGTAGTCTGGTTTAACAACTATAGTAGGTACTAAGATTGTTAGAACTAGTATACCGAGTAATATGATCTTGGATTTTATTTCCTTTTCACTTGTATATCTATATGATTTGGTAGTATTATAGGAACATGTAGAAAAGATTTGGAACACCTGTTTCACTTTCTGTACCTCCGATGTATACTGACTAGACTCTGTCCACCGACTTTCCTTTCTTCGAGAATCTCTTTATCTTTGAGTCTTCGTATCATTCTCCAAAGGCTTGTTCTTGGTATATCAAAGCGTTCCCGAATCTCGTTTGCGAATAATTCTCCCCGGTTCTCTGCAATGTATCTAATTACTTCCTTATCATCCATTCTTAGCCTTGGATTTTCTTCATATATCCTATCTAAATCAGCTACTATAACTGATATCTCATGGTCTTTTTCTCTATCACGATTCGTGTAGACGTAAAATGCTCCGATCAGAATCAATGCTAAGCCACCAGCAAGAAACCAGATGGTGTTTGATCTAGGTTTCTCAGTGCTTTCAGCCAGTACCTGGCTCTGTAGGGCTTGAGATTGAGCGGAGGCATAATCTCCTTCATCATAGGCAGATAAAGCCTCCGCGTACAATGTTTCTGCTTCCTCCAATCCCTGAGTTCTCTCCTCAAGTTTGGCATTCTGTATAGCTAATGTTGCTTGTGTTATACTCTCAGAGGCTTGAGATTCTAGTTCAACTATGTTATCTGCTTCTTGAATGGCTTCCTGGGCAAGGTCAATAGCGGTGTTAAAATTGCCCAGTTCTAAAGCGGCTATGGACTGTTTCAATAGAGTTTCAGCTCCTGACATCACAATACCTTGGTCTAATAAGCTTTGAATATGAGATTGAGCCTCTTGCATTGCTTCCTCTGCCAGGGCTCTTTGGTCAATTACTCCCTTTATATATGTAACTTCAACGGGACCCGAGTCCATTATCACGTAGGGGTTTTCAAGTTCTGTACCTATCTCGAGGGGGATCTGGTTCAGTCCTATTATCATGGATCCTTCGGGTAGAACTATCTTGCATGTTATTGGGGCGGTTAAGTTGAGTTCCCAGATATTTTCTGTTTTTGATGTTAAGCTCTGAGTGAAATATATAATATCGAGACTTGAGGATCCCAGAGTCTCAACGGTTACACCCGAAGAGTTCAAGGTATATTCCAATGGCAGCCTGTCTTGGTTACTAATAAGTAGGTTCTGATAGGGGGATCCGGGGAGCGCTAATAATACAGAGACTTCAGTGGAGTTTACGTATAGTTTGTAATTTACTTCAGTCGTTCCATCACTTAAGACGTAAAGGTCCATCGAAGGAGGTAAAGTCTCTGAGGAGGACAATGGAAAAATATTGGCAACTAACAGTAATAATATAAAGATGCTTTTGCTACCACGTATATTCTTCACCCTCCGGATTCTAATTATCGGGTTATATACAGGATATCTTGGTTAAAGTTTATTAAATAATGGTCTACTTCCCTGCTAGATTAAATAGTTAAGTTCTAGTCAGGGTTTATTTGAAAACCCTATAGACGTCTAGAAAGTTTTTTATAAAATTTTATGTAAAAGCCTAAAATCTTTCTTTCTTAGCCTTACATATTGGGCACCGATCAGGCAGATCTCCTTCTACGGTGTATCCACAAACTTCACATACACTTATGGTGTCTAGTTCTAGATCTTTTTCGTTCAGAACTGATTCTTTTGCCCTCTTGTAAAAACCAGCGTGGGTTTTCTCAGCTTCCCAAGCAAACTTGAAGCTAATCTCGGCAGCATACTCTTTCTAAGATTTTGCTACTTCCATGAAGGCTTGATACATCTCTTCAACTTCATATATCTCTCCGTCTATGCCGTTCTGTAAGTCTTCTTCTACGGTTCTACTACCAAATAATGCACCAGATACTGTAGTTATGTCCCCTTTATGTAGAATATTTTTGTAGTGATTTCCAGCATGGATCTTCTCAACATAAGCTACTGCTCGGAATAATCTAACTATATTCTCGAACCCTTTTTTCTCTGCTCTGTCTGCGTATAAAAGGTACCTCATATGTGCCTGACTCTCTCCAGCGAAAGCGCTGATTAGATTCATCTCAGTCCTGGGTCTTGCCATATAATCACAATATTTCTCAGTAAGTATTATTATTAGGGATGTTGGTGTACAAGCTATTTTATGGCTGTATGGATATTCTGGTTATTTTGTTAAAAGAACCTGTTCTTAGCTACCCAATATATAGTGATGGCAATCAAAAGGTCAAAGATCCACCATTTTGTCAGGTCCAAGATATTGGTGCTAGTTATATCATTCTGTAAGGTATCTCTATCCTCTGGAGGTATTTCTATTGATTCGGGTCCTATGGTCAAGTCACTGGTGTCTGAACCAGAACGATTATTATTCTCGGTGAAATTATCTGGGGTACCAAGCATTTGACCGTTCCCACTATCAGCGCCTTCAGTTGTAATCAATTTTTGTTCTGTTAACATCGAGATTCTCCCTGGTACTGCAGATATCAAAAAGTAGCCGATAGCTATGGCGAATATGACGTATATTGTTGACTTGGGGTTCATCATGATAGGATCTCTTCGTCGTTATTATTAATGCTAGAGATTAGAACACCAGGATAACTCTCACTGGATTCGTGTTCTAATATTAGAACACTCAATGGGGGCGCTCCCTCCATATTTTAACAGTTTCATACCATAGAATTATTGATGGGACTATCCCCATGACCAGTGTTGTGATCGTCTCTCTTGTAGGTTTTAGGGGTCTCTGGATGATGAAGGTGATTAGCATTGTAGTCATTAGGGCTGCATAGAATAGATACCTGGGAAGCATCAAACCACCCAGTGTCACAAATTGTTTGAGTACACCTACCTTGATTTCCCTTACAAGTGTATAGTCTCCTCGAATGTTTTCCACAAGGCCTAGATCCTGTAGTTTATTCAGGTGGTAACTGGATACACTGGGGCTGCTGAACCCTAACTCCCGTTGAACCTCTCTTACCCCCACGGGTTCATCGGGGTTCTTGATCATGTGTAAGTATACTAGTAGGGTTTTTCCTTTGAGCTCGGATTCAATGTATGCTTCTTCTGAGGCCATAGGTTTCACTTATGCTGAAAGTATATTGATGAGCTATTCTTTAAACATGTTTAGTAGTGCAAGGCTGGCGTGTACTGCTTCCTCGGTTCTGATGGTCTCTGTTCCTTGATTGGGTATAGTATTTACAATATAGTGGAAGCATTCTTCTGCTCTTCGACCCTCTTTTCGTATTATTTTGTGTACTCCTTCCTTGTAGGATCCGAAAGCGATCAATGTTCTCTCAGATTTCACCCATCGTTCCTGTATATCTTCCTTGTAAAGGTTTATATTTTCGCTGTAACGAGAGGTTGCGATGGTTAGATCGAATTCTGGGCTTAAGGCAAGTTCGCTTAATCTATAGTTGGACCCTCTGAGATTATACCCCCAGTAATACTTCAGATTACTTTTTTTGACGTGAACTCCTTGAAGAGGAGCCTTACTTGTGACCTTAACTGTGACTCGGCTCCCCTCGGATGGTCCCTTACCATAGACTTCGATGGCTTTCTCAATGCCTATATCGACCAGGTAAGTATCATCCAGGTGCTCAAGTACTACGCCTTCCCTGAATTCCCCTAGTTCGAGTTGTTTTACTTCGTCCCTAGTGGGATGGTGTTGAGTCCTTAGCGGGGGGAGGACTCCTACATACCGTAACTCATCTCGGTGTTTGAATAAGTGTTTACGTAGATATTGAGGAGTTTCCATGTAACTCAGTATGTATTTTATGAGGAGGGATTCATCAGGAGTATCAGGGTAGATTATAATCTCGTCTACCCGGTAGATTGCAGCAGCCCGGCCTATCCATCCTAGGGCCTCTGTTTTTTCTCGCAGGTGATTTAGTTCGGATACTATCGATGCAGGGATACCCAAGTATAGGCTATTTTTTCTTCTAAGTGTTTTCAAGGTGGGGTCTCCCTGAGTTCTTTCCATTTTTTCCATCCCGTCTTAACGTATTTCTCTCTGGTCTCCAAGTCCTCGTGGACCCATTGAAGAAACTTTGGGAAGCTACGGATGTCCCTTAATTTTTCTGTTATCCCAATTCCTCTTTTTTCCAGACTCTTGAAGAACTCTTCCTCAGCAAGTTTCTGAGTTTCCCCTATGATTTTTACTTCTTTAACAGTGTAGCCGAGTTCTTCCAGGATCTCCTTGGCTGATTTGAATATATACCCTGTACATATGTGTATTGGCTCGGATTTCAGGACCTCTAGTTCATCTAGACCTTCTAAGCTTATCTGAGTTGCGTACCTGAGATATGTTTTATATTTAAACTCTTCACCTTGAAAAAGTTCCAAGGGTATCTCGTCTACGAATTTTTCATTTGTCTCTACTCTGCGCATTACTATGATTACTCCCCCGATGAGGTCTCCCCATCCGGAGTCGTCCACCTCTACGACCATCTAAACATCCTTTTGCTTAGATTTACTCATATTATTTATACCCAGAGGAAAATTTTCAGGATATTTGAAAAAAATATTCAGATTTTTAATCTGGTAATGGAATCCATTGTGCTTGGATCCTCACCATATAGTATTCCTAGGTATGCACTAGCGAAGTCTCCTATGGTGACGGCTGACATCATTCTGGCGAGTTCTCCCTTTCCTCTAGCTTCTACCTCGATAATACGTCCGAGATTTCCCTCTAGTATATTTCTGAATTTTTTGATTTTTGATTTTAGGGGTTCTTTTTCCAGGGGATCAAGTATGAAGACACCGCAGATATTTTTTATCAGCTTCTCTTCTCCCTCTGCTGCCATGATACTATTATGGAAAGCCTCGGGGAAGAAGTTCGTCGCAGCGGGACTCTTACTATTCTCGTTAAACTGAGTGCTAAACCTATAAGCAACAGTCTCGAAGATTTTACTCCCGTAAATAAAAGGTACCAAACCATGTATAGCCTCAGCTAGATGTTTAGAGAGGTTATCCTTCAGAGGTATTTCTTTTCTGAGATCTACTATAAGGGATTCCACGACATTGATAGATTCCTTTACTTCCTCCCATTTATCATCAGGTATCAATCCCAACCTGTGCGTGACATGTGCTATACTATAAAACTGGGACGCTATGGCTGCCCTCGGTTTATAGTCTCTTGGAAAAAGCACAAGAGGATTATTTTCTTGTTCAGCGATTTTACTCAAAGTTCCTCCTGAACAAAAGGCAATGACCTGGCACTCCTTGGCTAAGGCTTGTTTATATTGGGTAAGGGTCTCCTCGGTTTCCCCTGAGTAACTGACAGCATATACAAGGGTATTTTTATTAACCCATTCTGGTAGATTATAGCTCCTAGAGACGTGTATTGGGATCCTACTGACCCCTCTTAACCAGTCTTTCAAGAGGAGCCCGCCAACAGCAGATCCTCCCATACCTATTATTAATAGTGAGTTTAATTCTCTAGTTTCGATAATTTCGAGATTTAGTTTTTCTGTTTCTATTAATGCATTTCTGGTGTTTTCCGGAAAATTTCCTATTGCTCCAAGCATATTTTCAGCGTCATATTTGTTTATCTTCTCAAGATCATCAAGGAGAGATATCATGTATATTAGTCATTATTAATGGTTAAAAAATTAAGTAAAAATAGAATCCTTGGATAACGGGTTGCTTTTATCTGCGTCTTCTCCTGTAATTTGTACCAAAATCCCTCTCAGACATGTTATTTTCTCTATCGATTTCGCCGATTTCCTTATCAGCCGTCTTTATGTTGCCGTATTTTCCGATATTCAGTCTGAGTCTTCCTCTGAAAGTTCCAGAGTAACCGTTTTCTATCTCCACGACGTCTCCTTCATGGAATTTACCAATGTTTTCATCCCAAAGTGTTAAGAGTACTGTTCCTGTTGAGTCGCCGATAAGTGCCTCTGCGACCTGGTGGAGCCTGCCGTCACTGCTGCTCGTTACTTCTCTTGGTTCTCCTACTTCCAGAACTTTGGCTACCATGTTAACTCGACGACTGTAGGTTCTTAGTTCCCCGACCTTCATCATATACTCTGACATAGCCTCTCATATGAGAAAGGATTTCTTGGTTTATCAGTTTTCTCTAAGACCGCATATTTTGCATGCTAACCAGGTGTACACCTTTATTGTGTTTAGATAATCCTCTACTTTTACGTGATCTTGCTCCGTGTGGGCAAATTTTTCCTCGCCTGGCCCGAATCCTATAACGGGGATACCGAGGCGGGAGTATATGCGTCCATCTGTGGCGAAAGTCCAGACTTTTTTCTCTGGTTTTCGGTATATCTCTGTAATGGCTTCCATTGCTTCATTTACTACAGGGAACTCTTTAGAGTCTGTGTAGAATCCTGAGAATCTTTTCTCGTTTATCAGAGATGAGGGTAATACAACAGCCTCGAACTCAGGGTCCTCAGCTTTAAGCTCCTTTATTAACTCTTTTAGCTCACCATAGAGGGTTTCTGCTGAGAAGTTTGGGTTGTTTCTACAATCTATGTAGAAGATACATTCCTCAGGCACAACGTTAGTAGCCTTAGGACTCACCTCTATCTGAGTCACCACCAAGCTTGCCTTCCCGTAAATAGGGTGATCAGGCAACCCGGGAACCAGTTCCTCTCTAATCTTATTAATCAGGGATATTGCTTTGTAGAGGGCGTTTATTCCTCGTTCTGGAGCACTGGCGTGGCACGCTCTACCCTCTACGACGACGCTCGTCTTCATGCTTCCCCTATGTCCAAGGGCCAGATCCATGTTTGTAGCCTCTCCAATAAGTATTACATCTCCAAGGAATCTGCTGTCAACTATTGTGGACATGGTACCAGCTCCTCCAGTCTCCTCCTGGGCAACTGCTGCTACCTTGTAATCGCCTTCCAGTTTTATTCCTAGGTCCTTAATCATCTTTCCAGCCATTATCATGGCAGCAACTGCCCCTTTCATATCGCTTGCTGCCCGCCCGTATACTACTCTCCCATCGGTTCCGAAATCTTTTCCATCCATCAACCTTCCAGAGAATGGGTCTATCATGTCCCCCACAGGGACATGGTCGATGTGCCCGTTAAGGAGGAGGCTTCTACCATCCCCCGATCCTTTTATCGTTCCCATCGCGTCATAAAGGTCGTCAACCTTTGATGTATCGAAGCCAAACTGTCTCATCTCATCCTTAAGGAAATTTCCCAATTCTTTCTCCTGTCCACTGGGACTGGGAATTGTTATAGTCTGCTGAAGGAATCCTATACAATCTTCTTGGTTATTCTCCATCCAATCATTAATCTTGGAGATAGTGCTGCTCATAGAAGAGAGAAGGCCTCTAAGTTTTAAAAGAGCTACTCCCTGACCGTGATGGCGTCTACGGGGCATGCAGGTACGCAGCCCATACATGCTATGCAATCCCCAGGTTTAAAGATCTCGATGTGGTCTCCTCTGTCTTCGTATACACCCATGGGGCAGGTGGAGATGCAAGTCTTGCAGTTGATGCAGGTATCCTGGTCGAGGGTTATTTCAGGCATCTTTATCCAGAGTTTTGATGTAGTTTTAGATATAAAACTTATCCAAATTTGGGGTAATATTATGTATAGGTTCGTTATTCCATTATGTATAATAATTGGAGGCGCATGATTGAGTAAAATTCATCCATACTTGCCGAATAGCGTCCCGGAGATAAAGGACAAGATGCTCGAAGAGATAGGCGTCATGAGCATTAATGACCTGTACCGGGACATCCCTGATGATCTGATATACAAGGGATCCCTGGATATACCTGGCCCTCACTCGGAGTCTGAGGTAAAACAGCATGTCTCAGAAATGCTAGAAGAGAATACATCCCTTAAGGCTCCACCCTTCCTTGGGGGGGGAGTATGGCCCCACTACGTTCCCTTGGTCGTGGATGAGGTCATTCATAGGGCAGAGTTCCTTACAAGTTACACTCCATACCAGCCAGAGATAAGCCAAGGTATACTACAAGCCATCTTTGAATACCAGAGTCTGGTATGCGAACTTGTGGGCATGGACGTAGCTAACAGCAGTCTATACGACTGGGCTACAGCGTGCGGAGAAGCCGGATTAATGGCAGGAAGGATAACCCGAAGGGACAAGATCCTGGTCCAGGACCTGATCAGCCCTAGCAGACTAGAGGTTCTCAGGACCTACACAGAGCCAGTGGGAATGAAGGTAGAGCTGCTAGAGCACGATGAGACGACGGGTCAACTGGAAATTGATGACCTGAAAGACAGGATCGATGATGATATAGCTATGGTCTACATTGAAAACCCCAGCTATATGGGATTCGCCGAGGAGAACGCTGAGGCTATTGGAGAGGTTGCTCACGACCATAAGGCCTTATTCGTAGTTGGTGTGGATCCGATAAGCTTGGGTATCCTGAAGGCTCCTGGGGATTATGGGGCGGACATTGTTTGTGGAGAGGGTCAGCCCCTCGGATTACATATGAATTATGGTGGTCCCCTTCTTGGAATTTTAGCGTGCAAGCATGAGAACAGGTATATCCGTCAGATGCCTGGTAGGATCATTGGGATAACCCAGGAAGAAGCCAGTGATAGACAGGCATACACGATGACTCTTCAGACCCGTGAGCAACACATACGGAGAGAAAAAGCCACCAGCAACATCTGTACCAATCAGGCTCTTTGTGCAGTTGCAGCAGGCGTGTACCTGAGTCTAATGGGACCCAAGGGTATAAGGGAACTCGCGGAGCTGGTTATGAATAGAGCCAGGTATGCTCAGAGAAAGATCGGAGAGCTACCTGGAGTACGAGCCCCAATATTCAACAGCTTCCACTTTAAGGAATTCACCGTTAACTTCCATTACAAGTCCCTTAGAGAGGTAAACGCTGAGCTCAATATGAACAGGATCCAAGCAGGGATACCCTTGAAAAAGGACTTCCCGGAGTTTGGGGAGACCAGCCTATTCTGCGTCACAGAAGTACACTCAAAGAAACACATCGACATGCTCGTATCAGTGCTCAAGGAGGCACTGGAGGGATAAAAATGAAGTTCAGACAGGCAGACTGGAAGGAACCTCTAATCTTTGACTTGAGCAACGAGGGACGAGTGGGGTACAGCCTACCTCAAATAGAGCCCGAGTTAAGCGATCCTGTCGCAGGGGTAGAAGACTACGTACCCGAGAGCCTCCTAAGAACTAGGGACCCAGAACTCCCAGAAGTCTCCGAGTTACAAGTACTAAGACATTACAATCATCTAAGCCAGATGAACTATGGGGTCAACAGTGGCTTAATCTACCCCCTAGGAAGCTGCACAATGAAGTATAACCCAATAGTAAACGAGGTGCTGGCAGGTCATCCAAAGATTACAGAGATCCATCCCCTTCAGGATGACGATACAGTTCAGGGAACCCTCAAGCTACTGTACACTCTGAAAGAGTACTTCCTGGACATAACGGGAATGGATGATGCAACCCTACAGCCACCTGCTGGAGCTGCAGGAGAATGGACGGGAATATTGCTCATGCGAGCTTACCACAAGGAAAACGACGAGCTAGAACAACGCAATGAGGTAATAGTACCTGACAGCGCCCACGGGACAAACCCAGCATCAGCACATATGGGCGGATTCAAGACTGTGGAGATCCCCAGTAGCGAGGAAGGAACGATAGATCTGGAAGCACTTGAGGCTGCCCTAGGCCCCCAGACCGCCGGATTGATGCTGACTAACCCCAACACCATCGGAGTCTTCGAGAGTGAGATCAGCGAGATAAGCAAGATGGTTCACGATGAAGGGGGAATAATGTACTATGATGGCGCCAATCTTAATGCAATAATGGGATGGTGCCGTCCGGGAGACATGGGATTCGATATTATCCACAGCAACCTGCACAAGACGTTTAGCACGCCCCACGGAGGAGGCGGCCCAGGAAGCGGACCAGTAGGAGTAAAAGACTTCCTATCAGAGTACCTTCCAGTACCATTTATCACTGAATCTGATGGTAACTTTAAGCTGAACTGGGATAAACCAAAAAGCATAGGCAAGGTACATGGATTCAACGGGAACATAAACGTCGCCCTCAAAGCTTACACTTACATGATTACACTTGGTGGAGAGGGCCTCAAAGAGAGCAGCGAGATAGCAGTGCTTAACGCAAACTATGTGGCAAGAAAACTGGAAAAAGAAAAAGGGTACACACTGACCTACAGCCCAGACAAGCCTAGAAAACATGAAGCAGTTCTAAGCGCCAAACCCATGAACGATGAGACGGGAGTCAGTGCCCTATACATTAGTAAAAAGTTACTGGACTATGGGTTACATGCTCCTACAACTTACTTCCCATTAATAGTGCCTGAAGCTTTGATGATAGAGCCCACAGAGTCAGAGCCTGTGGAGAGCCTGGATGCCTTTATAGAGGCACTGAAAGAGATAAATGACCTAGCTTACAGTAATCCTGATGAAATTCTCAGTGCCCCCCATAATACTGCAGTAGGAAAGATTGATGAGGCCAGAGCGGCTCATCCTCAGACTATATGTCTGAGCTGGCGGAAGTTCTGTCAGCTTTTCCTCGAAGAATGAGCACTCTTTTTATATAATCATTAACCATACTCGATGAAGAATGAACCCTTTAATTCAGGTAGCACTGGATCTTAGTGCTTACTCGACGCCTCCTGAGGCGACATTTGTTATCATGGGCATAGCCTTCGTACTGGCTACTGTTACCAGCTATATAGGTGTGAGAAGCATGGATCTGGAGGCTTACAAGCGTTTGACTATTGAGAGCCATAAGATTAGAAGCGAGCTTATGGAAGCTACTAGGAGTGGAGACCAGAGGAAAATCAGCAAAGCTCAGAGACGTCAACAGGACTTGATGCAGCAGCAGAGCAAAATCAGTATGGAACGTATGAAGTCAAGCATGTTCTTCACCCTCCCATTATTGTTATTATGGCCTACTCTGGGGCGGTTCTTTGGGGACGTTAAAGTCGCGTACTTCCCCTTCGACTTCCCATGGATACCTAGAGAGCTATCCTTCATTCAGTGGTATCTGATATGTAGCTTAACCTTCAACATACTACTGAATAGGATATTCGGTCTAAGCTTTGAGATAGAGCCCGAGGACTAGCCTTGTCTCCCCGAGACTTAGTTATCACAATATCAGGGCCCCATGGCTCTGGCAGAAGCACACAGGCTAGACTAGTTGCTGCCATGTTTAATTTGAGGTACGTCTCAGCTGGAACCCTTTTCCGGGAAAAGGCAGAGGAACTCGGCGTAAGCTTGAAGGAGATGTCGAGGATGGCATCAGCTGAGTCAGGTTTTGATAATTATCTTGATAGAAGAAGTAAGGAGGAGTCGAGAAAGGGAGGAGTCGTCTTAGATGCGACGCTATCAGCCTGGATGGCGGAGGAACCGGATCTGAAAATCTATCTTACGTGTCCCTTGGAGGAGAGGGTTAGAAGAATAGCGGAGAGGGAGGAACGGTCCTTTGAGGATGTTCTGGAGGAGACTAAGTTTAGGGAGGAAAATGAGGCGGACAGATTCAGAGAATATTATGGGATAGATCTGGATGATCTGAGTATTTATGATGTTGTTTTGAATACTGAATATTTTGAAGCTCATTCGACTGCGCGAATCCTTAAAAACGTAATAGAAGAGTATCTTTCAGGAAAGTGATAGTTTGTCAGCAATGGATATTGGACGAGTATGTATAAAGACGCAGGGACGTGAGGCAGGGAAAAAGTGCGTAATAGTGGACTTGATCGATAGAAACTATGTGATGGTTATGGGGCCAGAAGTTAAAAGACGGAGATGTAACATGGAGCACCTTAACCCATTAGATGAAACAGTGAATATTCAAAGAAACGCCACTGACGAAGAGGTTCTTGGAGTATTAAAAAATCAATAACCGTCGTAAAGAATGTGGAAGAAAAGGTCTTCAATTTTAAATTTTTTAAAAAAGAAGGATTAGTTGGAGATGAAGACTTTCATCATCTCTCCAACGGCTTTACCTGGTTCCTCGACGTGACCCATCTCCGCTAAAGCCATCTCCATAGCACCTAACGTGGCAACTAGATCGTTCATGGTATCATTTCCCATGTGGCCAACTCGGACGGTTTTTCCACCAAGCTTACCGAGCCCCCCCGCTATAATAACCTGATATTTCTGGATCATGATGCTCCTCATTTCTGCATCATCAACACCTTCAGGTATTTTAGGTACAGTCAGAGTATGGGCGTTGTGACCCTCTGCAGGAAATGCCTTCATTCCAAGAGATTTGATTCCAGCCATAAATGCCTCACTGAATACTTTGTGGCGCTTCCAGCGTTCCTCCAGTCCTTCCTCAAAGATTATCTTCATGGATTCCAACATAGCTAGGACCATGCCCACTGCAGGAGTGGCGAAGTATCCCTTTGGATTATCCATTATTGGTTTCCAACGTTTCAGGTTAACATAGTAGTCGCTGGGAGTTGAGGAGCGTTTCTCCACCTTCTCCCACGCATAGTCGTTGAGGCAGAATAGACTTATTCCTGGTGGAGCGCCTAAGGCTTTCTGGCTACCAGTCAGGGCATAGTCGATGTTCCATTCATCCATTTTAAGAGGCATGCCTCCCAAGCCACAGACGCTGTCTACTACGTAGAGGGCGTCTGTGTCTTTGCGGATTTCTCCTATTTCCTTTAGGGGATTAGCTATTCCTGTGCTGGTATCTACGTGTTCTACAGTGAACATTTTATGCTCATTGGAGCTAAGTTTCTCCGTTACTTGCTTTACATCGACGGGGTCTCCCCAGTCAAATCTGAGACGGTCAACTACCCCACCGTGAGTCTCTACTATTTCCTCCCACTTCTCACCGAAGTAGCCGTTCTCGACACACAGAACCTTGTCACCCTTCTCAACGAGGTTAGCTACGGCTGCCTCCATTCCTAGGGTACCACTACCGCTGAGCAGGAAGGGGGTTCCATCCGTCATGAATAGCTTTTTCTGTAGTTCAAGGGCTTCCGCGTATCCATCGACGAATTCGCTGCTGACGTGGCTGAGAACAGGTTTTACGAGTGCCCTCAGGACCCTTGGGGAGACGATGGTCGGTCCCGGGATCATGAGGAGTTCACGTTCATTCTTCATGTAATCACTGAGAGAAAGAAAGGGCAATGATAATTAACGCTTACGAATATTGCTATACAAACTAGAGGCATAAATTTAGCTGTTTTATCCCAATATGTTTTTATTTAGTTACCCTGCCCTTTTGTCTGGTGCATACGGTGTCCGGTGAATGTAAAATTCTGGTGTAATAGACCAGTGGACACCATATTGGACGTTTTAGAACATCAGGGAGGGCAAACATGTCGTACAAGCCACTAGACAGTAAGGTAGATATACCTAAACTCGAGCACGAGGTTCAGGACTTTTGGGAAAGAACGAATGCTTACTGGGAAAGAGTTGAGATCCAGGAAGAGGAGAATAGACCCCACTGGAGCTTCATCGATGGACCCATTACAGCGAACAACCCCATGGGAGTCCACCACGCATGGGGTCGAACATACAAGGACCTATTCGCCCGTTACAGGTTCATGCGAGGATACGAGGTAAGAAACCAGAACGGTTTCGACTGCCAGGGACTCTGGGTGGAGGTAGAAGTTGAAAAAGACTTGGGCTTCGAGTCTAAGACTGATATCGAGGATTACGGACTCGCAGAGTTCGTAAAAAAATGCAAGCAACGCGTACTAAATTACTCAGCGATACAGACCGAGCAGTCAATCCGCTTGGGAATGTGGACTGACTGGAACCCTGCAGAAGAGTTAAGGAAGCTAGCTGAAGCCCTGGAGAACCCCCTGAAGCAGACTACCTATAATGGGAGTCAGGGTCCGGTTACGGGGACTGCTGAATGGATCGTGGGACAGCTCGGGATGCCCGAAACAGGGGGGAGCTACTACACCCTCAGCGATGAGAATAACTACATGATCTGGACCGCCCTCAAGAGCTGCCACGAGAGGGGGTGGATCTACAAGGGAGCAGACGCTATGCCGTGGTGCCCTCGGTGCAGCACGGGTATAAGCCAGCACGAGATAGTGACAGAGGGTTACAGGGAGTTAACCCATACCAGCGTCTACGTACTCTTCAGGCTAAAAGACCGTGAAGGAGCGCTACTCATCTGGACTACAACCCCCTGGACTCTCACAAGTAACGTAGCAGCAGCTGCACACCCGGAACTTGATTATGTTAAGATAAAATATAGAGACGAGATCCTTTACCTGAGTAAGGGAACCCTCAAGTCGGCTATACCAGACCAGAAAAACGTCGAGGTACTCAGAGAGTTCAAAGGAGAAGAGATGGAAGGCTGGAAGTACCATGGCCCCTACGATGAGCTGCCCATAATAAAGGAGCTAAAGGTCCCTGAGGCTCACCAGGTAATAATGTGGGAAGAAGTAGGAGAAGAGGAAGGAACAGGCATAGTCCACATCGCTCCTGGAGCGGGTAAGGAAGACCTCATGCTGGGAAGACAGTACGACCTCCCAGCTCCAGCCCCTCTGGATGACTTTGGCGTGATAATCGATGGATACGGATGGCTGAGTGGCATCCACGTATATAAATCAGCTGAGCCAATATTCGAGGACCTGAGGAATAAGGATCTTCTATACAGGACCCAGAAATATACTCACAGGTACCCTGTCTGCTGGCGGTGCGGCTCCGAGCTCGTATTCCGTCACGTCAGTGAATGGTTTATAGACATGGGAAAAAAGCTGGATAAGAACTACGAAGAGGTAACTGAAGAGGAAAAAGATGAGAACCTCCGGTACCAGATAATGGACTCAGCCAGCAACGTCCGGTGGATACCCTCCTTCGGCTTAAAGCGGGAACTGGACTGGCTCAGGAACATGGACGACTGGATGATAAGCAAGAAACGGTACTATGGACTAGCCCTGCCCATATGGACTTGTGAATGCGGATGGTTTGATGTTATCGGAAGCAAAGAAGAACTCAAGGAGAGAGTGGTAGAGGGCTGGGATAAATTTGAGGGGCACAGCCCCCACAGACCTTTCGTAGATGAAGTTAAGATAAAGTGCGAAGAGTGCGGTGGAAAAGCCACGAGGATATCGGATGTGGGTAACCCCTGGCTTGACGCTGGAATAGTTGGGTACAGCACCCTACAGTACAGGCAGAACAGGGATTACTGGGAGAAATGGTTCCCCGCTCACTTCATAACCGAGTCCTTCCCCGGTCAGTTCAGGAACTGGTTCTATGCCATGCTCGCTGAGAGCACAATAATCGAGAGGAGAACCCCCTTCAAGACTTGTCTAGGTCACGGGCAGGTTCTGGCGGAAGATGGTAGGGAGATGCATAAGAGCTGGGGAAACGCCATCTGGTTCGACGAAGCGGCGGAGACCATGGGAGCCGACGTCATGAGGTGGATATACAGCCAGAGCAAGCCCGAAAATAATGTATTATTCGGGTACTCGAAAGCCAACGAGGTCAGACGCCTCTTCTTCATGACATTACTGAACGTCTACAACTTCTTCTACCAGTACGCAACACTTGACAAATGGGTCCCAGAGCAGCAACCTGATGAACTCTCACCACTGGACAGGTGGATTCTGAGTAAGCTGAACAGAACCCTTGCAGATGTGACGGAGTACCTGGATAATTATGACTCTTACAATGCCTGTCACGAGATAGACCGGTTCGTGGATGTACTAAGTAAATGGTACGTAAGGAGAAGCAGGAGGAGATTCTGGAAGACTGAGGCAGACGACGAGAAGAAAGCAGCATATAGTACCCTTTACAAGTGCCTGAAAACAGTCTTCCTGATGATGGCACCCATGACTCCCCACCTGACTGAGGCTTTATACCAGCGTATGGTCAGGCCCGTAGAACCAGAAGCCCCTGAGAGCATACATCACTGTAGTTGGCCTGAAGAAGAGGAAGGGATGATAGATGAGGAGCTGATGGCAGAGATGGAGCTGGCTATGAATATAAGCAGCCTCGGAAGGGCAGCCAGGAATCAGGCGAACATAAAGCTCCGACAACCCCTCAAAGAGGCTGTAGCTATAGTGCCTGAAGAGGACCTCGCCAGACTGGATAAAGTATCAGACTTGGTGAAAGAGGAGTTAAATGTTAAGAATTTGAGGTTCTCAACCGACAGGGCTCAACTGCAAAAACTTACCGCTAACCCCATCCCATCGAAGCTGGGGAGAAAACATGGTAGACTCTTCCCGAAGGTAGCAGATGCAATAAGAGAACTGGATAACGTCGAGGCAAGGAGACTTCAAAAAGGAGAAGTAATCACTGTGAAAGTGGAAGGAGAACAAGTTGAAGTACTCCCCGAAGAGGTGGAGCTGGAATACGTCTCAAGAAATGAATACTCTGTGATGGAGGATTATAACCTACTAGTAGGAGTGGACACAGTTCTCTCAGAGGAACTCGAACTACAGGGCCTCGCGAGGGACCTGGTGCGACGCATACAGGCTCTACGAAAGGAAGCGGACTTCGACATCGATGGTCATATCATAACCTACTACGAGGGAGACGAGGAAATAGTTGAAGTCTTCCAAGAGGAGGAAAAGTACATAATGGAAGAGACCTTAAGTGACCGGCTGGAAGAGGGACAGGCGCCTTCTGAGGCAACCGTCGAGGAGTATGAGATCGACGGTCAGTGGGTTAAACTTGGAGTAATACGAAAATAGCTGGCTTATCACTCTAGGTGGAGCCTTGTTCAAGGTCTGTAATAGAGTAAACTACTCGGGCTCCTTCGGGTAATTCATCGATCTCTTTCATCTCCGTAGATAAACCTATAGTATCTAGTATTTCGTACTGGAAGTCCTCGAAGTAATCGTAGAACCCACAGGTTCTACAAAAGTGCCCCGTGAACTCCATGGTAAAACTCTCCTCACCAATCTCTATGAGTCTACCTACTATCAGGGGATCTCGGTACTTATTGAACTCCTCAATAGCCACTTCTAGTTTCTGGTTATCCATCTCTTATCTAAAGGAATATTACTATTTATTCCGACTGTTTATGTATCACATCATAGTAATATTCTGATTATATTTGGAGGTCTCTTGGATGTTTCCTTGCATATATGCGTGAAGAGATCAGACTCGATTAACAGCCCTGATCTCCTTTTTAGCCTTTCTTCGGCTTATTTTTACAATTTAGATATGGGCTTCTCAGTATCTATAGGTGTAACCTATTCAGGTATAGGTAGCAAAAAGTAGTTCTCTCCTCATTGTATTGTAAGTGTATGAAACCGATCACGCATTATCGACTCTGCATAATAAGTGCCCTCTTATGACTTCCCAAGGCTTGTTGATAGGTTCCTCAAGGTGTATACTATCAGAAAGGGCTTCTATGGGATTCTTGTGCTTTATGATGGGTACCAGAATAGTCTCTTCTTTACACTGCCTGACAATTAGGGAGTTCTTCTCGATACCATACTTATCCCTGATCTCTTTAGGCAGTACTATTTTACCAGATTTGCCCACATGTATAGAATTAGTCATCCCTTGGATGTTTTTAATGGTAATACTAAATATTTTTATAAATAAATTATAATGGTTTTTATGAATAATTTTTCCAGTCTTCTAAAATTTGGTAAATATTACTCCTTATTTTTTGGTGTTTTCAAGAAGAGTAATATTGTTGAAAGTTTTCTCTTGATTATATGTCTATCAAATCTCTGATCCCCAGTCTCCTTGTTGACAGCATAGAACAGACTGTAGAATAACCATACTAAGATCCTGGGATTCAAACTTGGCAATAAAAACCCATACTGGGCAGACTTAAGTTCTGGGGAGGCTAGGCTCTATCTTACGTTAAAGGAGAGTGTATACTCCTTTTTACCTGAGATGAAGGAGAAAAACATGGGAGGAACATTCACCCTGTACATATACATTGAAGGAATTGAAGAGTATTATGAAAAAATTAAGGAAATAGCCTCGATAAGCGTGCCACTCCACACAACGTCTTATGGTATGAAGGAGTTCCAAGTAAAGGATATAAATGGATACATCCTAGACTTCGGAGAATCCATTCATTAGTTTATAAAGGTATTAAACCAATAATTTATAGTTACTAAAAAACAGAAATGTAAAAAAAAGTTTAATTTTTCAAATAGAATATATGGCAAGATCATATATACAGGCAATCCTCGATAGCTCGATGGATTGGGATAAACAGAACAGTGAGGAGCTAGTCGACAAAATTCTTTATGGAAATAATTTCTTGAGATTCTTTTAGATGCTTGCTTCTTTATTAACATCATTAACTCTAGGATATAAACTATTGTAGAGATAAGTATGCACATAAAAGTTAAGAAGAAATGTTTGAATTATTCGATATTATTAGTGTTATTCGTCTAAAATGTTTTTTATTCAGGAATGGCTTTTGAGTGAGGCTATATCTCTAAGGAAGGAAGTAATTTGAGAGCTAGATGGAAATACAACGGTCCAATTTTTGATGCTCACACACATATCCGTAACATTGACGACATTAAAAATATGATAGTTATCGAGAATGATTTTGGAGTTTCGAAACAGATAGGGATCGTACATAGTGATGAAGGGTTTCAAGCAGCCAAGGAACAGTACCCTGATAGATTCGTTTTCGCAAAGTATCTCTCAATTAGCGATATGGCAAAATATAATGTGGAACCTGTTCTTGAGGAGATATCTAGCCTGAGGGATCAGGGGTTCTCTCTAGCCAAGTCCTGGTTCGGCCCCCGTTGGCGGGATTACCACGATGTTCTTGAGGGTTTTCGGATTAATCACCCGAGACTGGATCCCATTTTTCAAGCCCTCGAAGACGGGGGAATACCTCTAATCATACATGTTGGGGATCCTGATACCTACTATGCTTCCCAGTACAGAGACACGGATAAGTATGGGACCAAGGAGGAGCACCTCAAAGAGTTAGAAGACGTTATATCCAAACACCCAGGGTTAATGTTTCAGATACCTCACTTTGGCTCTCAGCCTGAGATACATAGGTTACCTGATCTGGGTGATTGGATGGACAGGTTTCCTAACATCGTGGTGGATACAGCATCTTCTAGATGGATGGCTCGTGAGCTGAGTATAGACGTGGAGAAGGCTCGAGATTTCATGCTCAAGTACTCAGATAGAGTCATGTTTGGGACTGACATATTTGCAGGACGAGGAGAAAGAGATTACTACTCAGGTCGTTACATTGCCCAGAGGATCCTTTGGGAAACCAAGGAAAGAGGGATTCCGCTGCCTTTTCCAGATCCGGATACGGAGGATACTGGTGGTACTTTTATCAATGGGCTTGATCTACCCCTTTCAGTCCTTGAAAAGTTATACTGGAAGAATGCCAAACGAATTTATGATGCATAGAAGTTGTTTCATGCTTTTATCTGGGTACCTTTATGGGGTGTTAGCGCGCGCCTGCTGTGATGCATATACGTCACTCAGAAAGACCTCGAATGGAGGTAGAGAAGGAAGCCTTTAAGATGGCTTTGACTCCAAGAGGGGAAGAAGCATCCTATGAGTTTGGGAGGATGCTCCCGGTTAATCGAGGCTACTATTTTTATCATACAGATATGGAGAGGACGATAAAAACTGCTGAAATGATGAAGAAAGGAATCCATGATAATGGTGGAGTAGCTGAGATTGTTGATGAGATCCCCTTATTTTCAGTATTGAACTATGGAGAAGCTGCTAAAATAATCAGGGAAATGAATATCGATGATGATGTTCTTGGGGCTAAGATCATGTTCTATCGGTGGATATCAGGAATGTTCCCCTCTCATGTATTTAGACCCAGTCTAAATTTCGCTCAGTTAGGGGCTGCCATAATGTTAGAGAATCTAGAGGACGCTGAAACCGGTGATATGCATGTTTGGGTTGGACATGAGAACTGGATAGCGGCATTTCTTATGCACTGGCTAGGCGAATGACGTTTGACTGGATTAACTTTCTCGATGAGTTCATTATACAACTATATGACGATCACATGGTCGCCTTCTTTAGAGAGAGAAGATCAATCTTAACTATCCCTACTGGTGGCAAACAGGATAGCCTAGAATAAAATATCGGATATATTTGAGTGGCTTCACCTTGGATCAGTGTTTAAGTGAACATGGAATTCCTCTATCTTCCAGCAATCTCTTGTTTTTCTGAATACAAGTTCACATATTCCAGTATTAGCTAATCTTGGGACCTTCTCTTCTAAGTGTTGATTAAGAATTAAAGCACTAGCCTTCCATTTGACTTTATAATCAGAGATTTGTTACAGAATTGGGTTAACATACTAATGCTTGTCAATTATTTCTTTTTCAGCAAGCATCTTAACCCTCTCCATCTTAGTTCCTGCTTCTCTCCCCTCTGTGTATATAGGTTCACCGTTCTGGAATCTAATGGAACGTAGACAATCCTTAACGAGTAAGTTCTTGGAACCTTCTTCATTTATCGAGTCGTTCATATATGCGAGATTTGAGATAAGGTCTAATATTTCTAATCTATCTTCAAGCTTCATGCGGATTTCGATGCTTTCTATAATCACTGTTCAGAGGATGTAAATCTATATGCACCAGACTCAAGACCGCTTAGAGGAATTGAGGCGATGAAGAAGTTAACTAAACCGTGGTTTGAGAACTATAATATGTCCCATGAGATAACCGAAATCACTGCTCATGTTGATCAAAACTTGGCTTATGCTTTTGCAGAATATGTAGACACGATTACACCGAAAGAAGGAGGAGAGGATACTGTTACTCCGAACAAGGCAATCTACATTCTAAGAAGAGGGGAAGACGACATTTGGAAAGCAACATATATAATGTGGAATCGTAACCCAAGAGAAGAATAGATTATAGTTTCTTTTCCATGTAGATCTTGTTTGCGTAGTATATTCTTCCTTCTTCGGTATCGTCTCTGACTACTCTTCCATAATGAGCTGATCCATAGTATTCTCTTTCGACGTAGCCTGCTTTTCTGTACATTTGATGAGCAGCTACATTGAATGTGCCAGTATCAAGTCTTACAGTCGAGTACCCAAATTCATGAGCTTTATCCTCTAAACTCCTTAGCATCATTTTACCATAGCCTTTGCCACGTTGCTCAGAGGATACAAACATGTTATTTATCTCTACTATGCCTTCCTCAAGTTTACTCAGTCGCCCCATTCCCATGGCTTCACCATCCACTTCCAGGATGAGGATGATCCCGTCTGGGGGTTTTAATGAGATAAAGACGGGAATTACCTTTTGGAAGATGTCCTCGACAGGTCCACCTAGTATTATTTCATGGTCGAATCCATACGTCTCCTGGATCTGTTTTTTACCCCAGGCAGAGTATTCTCGAAATAAATCGTATAACCTCTCTTTATGGCGCACTTCAAAGGGTATGATATTTACTTCAGACAAACCAAACCAAAAAAGTTATGATAAAATAAGAATAAAACTTTTGTTAAGAGTAGTGAAGGTTTTCGGGAGCTACCTCCAAAGTAAGCAGGATTCGAACCTTATTTAGAATGAATGCTAAATTCATCGATTTTGTGATTATTTAATGGGTTTTTTCACCCCATTTTTCAAAATGTATCCGAGTTTTATCATATTGTGTTCTTGGTTCTTTTTGCTCTGCTGGGTAACCGATTGCAATAAGATTGTGAGGATGGATGTTTTCTGGTATTCCAAGGATGCTGCGTACCATCTCATATTGTTCTTCCAGGGCTAGCCCAATCCACACCGCACCTAAACCCAGACTAACAGCAGCATGAAGAATGTTCATAGTGGCAGCGGAACAGTCTTGGGGTATGAAGTTTCTTGGTAATGGGGTTAAGCTTGGATCACCGCAGACTGCTATGCATAGAGGTGCCTCAAACAGCATTTTCGCGTATTGGTGGTTTTCTGCAAGCTTGTTCAGGGTCTCTCTTTCTTTGATTATGATAAAGTGCCATGGTTTTCGGTTTCCTCCTGTAGGTGCGGCCATGGCTGCTTGTAGCATCTTGTTGATATCCTCATCTTTCACTGGTTCTGGGGTGTATCTTCGTATGCTTCTCCTGGCAAATATATCCTCCAATAATACCATTATTGAGACACATTCGTACATTAAGGGTGGTTGATGATAAGATCATCGATTACTTTGAATCTTTTGGAAGGAGTAGATACTGATTCCTAAAGATAATATGGCTACAACAATTCTTGTGATAGCTATATCCCACTGGTACTCGATTGGTGGTTGCTTTTGTGGTCTATTAGGTATACTATCTCCACTAATATTTTCATATAACATTGCAAGGGATAGAAGGTTAAGCACTGAGAATAGAATTCCTAAAATTACGATTATTATCCAAAATTTAGTAGGGATATTATCCATTTATATTCCCTAGGAAAGGATGTAAAATAAAATCATCGATTATCTTGGCTGGTGAAAGATGAGGTTACAAGGTTACTTTTTCTCCTTTCCTAGTCAGTTTATACGCCTTCTGGTTTTCAACATCTAAAACAGAAATATGACTATCCTCAGGACTCGGCATTGAGAAATACAAAGACATCTTGCTAGGATTTATTTCAAGGATATGAGAAAGTGGATTGGCAAAATGTCCTCTCCTCTCCCAATCTAGGTACCTTTCAGGATCTATTCTCTTAAAACTCTCGAGATAAGGTTTATTTTCATCATCTGAAACCTGACCTTTTAGTGATGCAACTGCCTCAATCTGAAGATTACCTCCAGCCAGAGCTACATTTGGGTTTTCTTGAACTTTGTTTCACTCGTTACTATTTTTATTTGTTGCAACGTAGACCTTTAGACCATCTGGGACACATCTAACCGTTCTATCTGTAACATTTTCTCCATCAGAAGTAGCAAGAGCCAGGAGTCTATGTTTAAGAAGAGCTTCAAGCATTTCCTATTTTAACTCATTATAAGATAATTCAACCCGACTCATACAACCACAAGATACAATTACCATGAAGTTATGATAAAATTATCTATTGAGGTATATTTCGTATACAGTAAAAAATTTTTTCTGTTGGTTCAAATCTTCTAGTTGTTATTTGTTTAGATCCCGTAACTCTAGGTTTATATTGTATGCTATTACTCCTAGTGAATATAATAGTAG
>CAZLHX010000011.1:0-5695 GCA_964559475.1 uncultured Candidatus Bathyarchaeia archaeon
AGGCGACCGCCTGCAGAGCGGTATCACGAAGGTTCGAATCCTTCGCCCGGCTCCAAAACCTATTATGACGTAATTTGTTTTATTAATTGTCTCAGTAGATGGGGTGTTTTCTTTTTTCTACTCCTTCGTTGCAGGCTTGTTTTATTTGTTTTGCCAGGGTTTTGATCTGGGGTAGAGTTTGTTCTGGGTTTAGGATGTGTTTCTCGTATATTCGGGTGTAAACGCTTCCCGCTATTGCGCCGTCGGCTCCTGCCTCTACTACTAATTTTGCATGGATGGGTCTTGAGATACCAAACCCTGCAAGTATAGGTGTATCTGTGTGGCTTCTTACTCGCTCTATTAGTTTAATTGTAGACTTATCCAGGGAGTCCCTGACTCCGGTTACTCCTTCTACGTTTATGACGTAGATGAATCCGCTGGATGCGTCGCATATCTTCTTGAGTCGTTCGCCTGTTGTTGTGGGTGTTACCTGGAGTATCGGATGAATACCGGTTTTTTGTGATTCATAAAGAAGAATTTCAGCTTCCTCTATGGGAAGATTAGGTACTATTATTGCCTGTGCTCCTGCATCCTTCAACTGCTCTAAGAATCTTCCTACCCCAGCTACATATAGTATATTGTAATAGCTGGTAACGACTATCGGTAGGTCTAGTCCCTTTGATCTTAAGTCCTTTATTGCTTCGACGCAGTTTGGTGGTGTTACACCGTTATTTAGGGCTCTCTCGCAAGCTGCGATGAATATGGGTCCATCGGCGGTGGGGTCACTGAAAGGTATACCGAACTCGATGATATCTGCACCGTTCTCAGACAGCGTCGATATGAGTTTCTTTGAGAAATCCATAGTGGGATCCCCATAGTATACGTGGGGCATATGTGCAGCCTCCCCCATTTCTCTAATCTGTTCAAGCTTACTAATCAGATCCATACAAATTCCTCATAATAGTCTCCAAGTCCTTGTCTCCTCTTCCCGAGTAGTTAATTACGATATACTCATCGTCGGCGAATTCGTCTTTATTATTCAAGGCATATGCGAGAACATGGGCAGTCTCCAAGGCAGGTATTAAACCCTCGGTTTTACATATAACTTTAACAGCGTCAAAAACCTCGTCATCAAAAGCATAGCAAGGTTTGACTCTACCTGATTCGCAAAGGTATGATAACTCGGGGCCCCTACCAGGGTAGTTTAGGCCAGCTGAACGCGTCTTTGAGGGCCTTACTTGCCCGTGTTGATCCTGAAGTACTTGCATAACAGCGCCGTGTAAGACTCCGGGGGAACCAAGTTGGAAGGCCGCAGCACTATTATCAGCTTCAAGAGACCCCCCTCCACCCTCTACAAAGTAGAGCCTCACATCGTCTTCGAGGAAGGGTTTGAAGGCACCGAGGGCGTTACTACCACCACTACCACAAGCTAAGATCGCTCCAGGTAGTTTTCCCTCCGTTTCCAGAGACTGACTCCGTATCTCTTTTCCTATCACACTCTGGAAAGCAGCAACAATAACTGGGAAAGGGTGGGGTCCCACAGTTGAACCCATTAAATAATGGGTTGTTGTACTGCAAGAACTCCATTCTCTTAAGGTATCTGAAACAGCGTCTTTTAGGATGCCTTTCCCGACGTTTACTGGGGTTACTTTTGCTCCCAGTAGTTTCATTCTTTTTACGTTGCTGGCCTGTCTTTCGATATCTTTGTAGCCCATGAAAACCTCCGTCTCTATATTACATACACAACCTGCCATGGCTGTAGCTAGCCCATGTTGACCTGCGGCAGTCTCGGTTATCATTCTCTTCTTTCCCATTATTTTTGTTAAAAGAGCCTGCCCCAGGGTATTGTTCAGTTTATGGCTTCCACCGCAGACTAGATCTTCTCGTTTAAGATAGACTTTGCATCCTATCTCATCGCTGAGGTTAGCTGCATGATAAAGGGGCGTAGGTCTTCCAGCATAATCTCTTAGGAGCTTGTTAAGTTCATATTGAAATTCTTTTGTAGGATAATATTTCTCCCAGGCTTCTTCTAACTCTATTAAGACGGGCATCAACATCTCGTTAACGAACTGCCCGCCGTATCTACCAAATCTTCCTTTACTCAATAATATATCTCCTTTCCGTTTCTCTTGCTGCTGTTATGAACTGTCGAACCTTTTGCGGGTCTTTTAATCCTGGTTTTCTCTCTGTTCCTGTACATGCGTCCACTGCATAGGGTTTTACGGTTTCAATTGCTTCTTTGACGTTTTCTGAGGAAAGACCTCCAGCTAGAATCATTGGTTTGGGTTTGATAGTTTCTCTTATTGTTCTGCTTTTATCCCAGTCATGTGTTTTTCCTGTTCCGCCAAGTTGGCTGCTGGTGGATGAATCAACCAGGATAGCATCACAATAGTCAAGGGTATCAGATTCAGATAGAAATGATTCAAACTCAAAGGCACTTACAGGTATTATTATCTTAATTCCACTTGTAGACTCTGTAAACTCTCTGATACTGAACCCTTTATTATATATTTGAACAGCATCAGGTTTAATTTTATCACAAATCTCGAGGGCATCTTCGAGGCTTTCTGGAGCTATGACTGAGACTGAAGAGGTAAACAGGGGAGATTTCTGAATTAGCTTTTTGGCTTTTTCTTGGGTGATGCTTCTAGGCGATGAGGGGATTTCTACTATCACGCCAAAGGCATCTGCACCAGCACTGGTCACGACTTCTAGATCTCTGAGATTCGTTACTCCGCATATCTTAATTTTAGTCATGCATTTACAAGCTCCTTTACCTTTGACTGTGGATCATCTGATTCCATGATTGAGGAGCCTACCAAGAATGCTTTTGCACCACAGTTTCGTAAGAATATTATATCTGAAGCATTCTTTATACCGCTCTCGCTGACCACAATTTTTCCTGCAGGTTCAACCTGTCTTAGAATTGACTCGGTAACTTTGATGTCTGTTTCAAGTGTTTTCAAGTCTCTATTATTGATCCCAATTAAGTCTGCGTCCGTATTAATCCCGGTTTTGAATTCTTCTATAGAATGCGTTTCTAGTAAGGCCTCTAAACCCTCCTTATGCACCAAGTCTATCATAGATTCTAAACCAATCTCACCGTAGCCTCTATTATAAAGGGTGGAGATCAGTAAGACTGCTGAGGCTCCTATTTTCCGAGCAGTCTTTACTTGTGATTCGCTGAGGATAAAGTCCTTCATTAAAATTGGATAAGAGTGGACTGCCTGTATATCGGATACGTATTTGATGGAGCCATTGAAGTGCTTGGGCTCGGTGAGTACTGATAGCCCAGCTGCACCACCATTCATCATTAACTCAGCTAGTTTAACTGAGTTAATGTTCTCCTTGATACTGCCTTTGGATGGGGAGGCTGCTTTTATCTCAGCAATTATTGGATTTCCTTCAGCATGCATCAACGAGTTTTTCAAGCTTAAGGGTTTATTATCGGAGATTCTTATTGCATCTTCGTAATACCCACTCTTTATGGTATCAAGGGCGTCTTTAGCGAGGCGATCTAAGAAATCAGGCATATTTTGCTTCAAGCTCCTCAAGTCTAGCCGGGCGCCCATTACTATGTTTTACCAGCTTTTTCAGCTTGCCATAGGCTTCACCGCTATTGATGGACTCTTTAGCAAGCTGCATAGCATGACTTATCTCATCGGTTATTCCTGAAACAATTATTCCAGCTATACTATTCACAAGAACAATATCGGTGCGTGGACCATCTTCAATTCCATATAGTATATTGAACATGATCTCAGAACTCTCATCCTTATTTGTACCCTTAATTTTATCATGGATTGTTTCTTTTACACCAAAATCTCTTGGATTTAAATTATAATCTTCAATTTGCCCATTTTTGAGCCATGAAATTACAGTTTCTCCCAAGGTAGATATCTCATCCATTCCTCCCACTCCATGAACCACCATGGCTTCCTCGCACCCCAAGATCCTTAGGGACTCTGCTATAGGGTTAGTTAGTTTACTGTCAAATACGCCTAATAATTGTGCTTTAGCAGAGGCAGGATTGGTTAGAGGTCCTAAGACGTTAAATACAGTTCTTATACCAAGCTGTCTTCTTGGTTCCACCGCGTATTTCATAGCCGGGTGGAATGCAGGAGCGTAGATGAATCCAATCCCTATCTTTTCGATTGCCTTTTTGACCTCAGCTGGTTCCAGGTACAGGTTCACACCAAGGTTTTCCAAGACGTCAGCACTTCCGCATTTACTGGTAAAAGAGCGGTTACCATGTTTTGCTATATTTACTCCTGCTCCTGCCGCCACAAAAGCGGAGACTGTACTTATGTTAAAAGTCTTTAGGCTGTCTCCTCCTGTACCACATGTATCTACAAGTCTACCCTTTACATTGGGATGTATCTGGTTGCAGAACTTTCTCATAATAGAGGCAAATGCAGATATCTCTGAGGGTGTTTCACCTTTCATCCTGAGTGCTGTTAATATTGCGCTGATCTGTGCATCGGTTGCATCTCCAGACATTATCTCCTTCATTACAATACATGCATCTTCATAGGAAAGATCATGCCCCTCTACGAGTTGTTTTATACTTTCTTTTATCAATAAATTTCCTCCATGTCAATAAAATTTCTAATAATCTGTTTTCCATTCTCAGTAAGTATAGACTCTGGGTGAAACTGTATTCCAATGATTGGGTAACTTTTATGTCTTATACCCATTATCTCATTATCATCCAGAGATTTTGCGGTTACCTCTAAACAGCTGGGAACACAATCTGGATCACCTACAAGTGAATGGTATCTCGTTGCATTGAAGGGATTAGGTATATCTTTGAATATTCCTTTTTCATTGTGTTCTATTTGGCTAGTCTTGCCATGAATTAGCCTCTTAGCTCTCCTAATTTTTCCACCGAAGAGGTGAATTATTCCCTGGTGCCCGAGACATACACCCAAGATCGGGGTTTGACTTGTCCGTAATAATATCTCTGAGCAAACTCCGAAGTAACGCTTCTGCTCTGGCGATCCTGGTCCAGGGGAGATGACTATTCTATCGGGTTTCAGTTTCTCAGCCTCCTTAAAACTTATATGATCATTCCTGTAAACAATTGGCGTGCCTCCTTGCTCACCTATGTACTGAACTAGGTTGTAGACGAATGAGTCGTAGTTATCGATTACGAGGACCTTCAATTTGTTCTTCCTCCTTCATTTTGTAATGCGCTTAGAAGGGCGGATGCCTTATGCTCAGTCTCAAACCACTCCGTCTCAGGTACTGAGTCTGCGACTATTCCTCCACCTGCTTGAACATACGCCTTATCACCGTTCACGATCATGGTCCTAATTGTAATTGCAAAATCTGAGCTACCATTAAAACTGAAGAATCCAACAGCACCGGCGTATGGGCCTCTACGTGTGGGTTCGAGCTCGTCAATTATCTCCATGGCTCTTACTTTAGGAGCACCTGAAACCGTTCCTGCAGGGAATACCGCCTTGAGGGCGTCAAATGAGTCGAGACCTTTTCTTAGTTTTCCAGTGACTCTGGTTACTATGTGCTGTACATGGCTGTACTGATGCACCTCCATGAACTGGGGTACTTCGACGGTTCCAAACTCGGATATCTTGCCCAAGTCGTTTCTGGCTAAGTCGACAAGCATTACATGTTCTGCTCTTTCCTTCGGATCTGCCAATAGCTCCTCGGCGAGTCTACTATTTTCCACTGGATCCTTGGTGAAGGGTTTTGT
>CAZLHX010000011.1:5795-11838 GCA_964559475.1 uncultured Candidatus Bathyarchaeia archaeon
CTGTGTTGTAATAATATTGAGCTTCATTGTATTTATGATTGAACACGATTCCATCTTGGAATATACCCATCTCAAGGTCCGGGAATCTCAAGTCGTCTGACGTAGTATCAGGCAGCCTTTCCCACATTCTCACCATATCATATGATATGTAGCCAACTGCGCCACCGACTAGCCTATGGTTTCTATAGTTTGTTTTATAATCATTAAGAAGGTTCCTGAGTATATTTAATGGATCAGAGTTATTGTAAATAATTTCCTCACCATTATTCAAGTCTGTTACTGTTACTTTGGCGTTCTTGGAAAATACAATTTTCTCAGGCTTAAAACCAATGAAGCTGTATTCTGCTAGTTTCTCGGGACCCTCCATGGATTCCAGTAGATAGGCATAATTGAATCTGTGGTAGATCTTTTTAAATAACCTAAAAGGGCTAATCTCATAAGGTAGTTCTAAGATTTTGATGCTGTTCGAGTGTTTTCCTGTGACGGGGATCATTACTATTTCACCCCCTGCGTCTCGATGAGTTGCCTTATTTCCTTGAATACCTCAGATACCATTTTTGAGTCCAAGTTTTTCTCTCTTGCAAGATTCTCTATATTATCCCAGTTGAAGAACTGAAGACCACATTTGTATTCACTCTTAAGTTTAAGATGTTTGATGACTTCTGATAACTCGGAAATTTTTATTAATATCTCTCGATCAATACTCTCGATTTTCCTTCTAAGTCCATTAATCTCTTTATCGTAGGTCACAGGATTTCACCTCCAACTTTGTCACTTGTGCAAAATTTTCTCTCATTAGTGAGTGACAAGTATCCTATGACGCCGAAAATCTCAGTCTCAAAGTTTGATGGAAAACTCTCATCTTGTAGTTTTTCAACCTGAGACTGGTCATTTATTAAAACGAGTCTAATAGGGTTCTCTTCCTCTTTTAAGAGGATATTCCTGTCCAGTCCAATTGATACACGCTCATACCTCCAATAGGATATGTACAGATGCAATGTGAGTAATCTATTTAAGAATATCGTATGAGTTTGAACGCTTTACGGAAATACTTTTATCATCACATTTAGGAGTTTTATCTGGTTTTCCAGATGGTTACAGCTATTGTATTGTTACAGGTTGAAAGAAATTTAATTAACGAAGTCGCAGAGCAAGTAATAGAGATTGAAGGAGTTTCTGAAGTCTATTCTGTTGCTGGTAGATTCGATCTGGTGACCATAATTCGGGTAAAAGATAACGAGGAATTAGCTGAAGTAGTTACAAATCATATGTTGAAGGTTAAGGGAATAAAGAATTCCGAGACCTTAATCGCCTTTAGGGTTTTCTCTAAATACGACCTTGAGAGAATGTTCTCCATCGGTTTTGAAGAAAAAATTCACTGATTTTTCAAATTTTTTTTAAAAAAAGGTTACTTATTTTTATTTTAAATGTCTAGTAAACATTAACTCCACAGGCGGGGCCTTTTTTCTCCTCAAGTTCTAGATTGTATTGTTTCTGGAATTTTTTGGTATCTAAAGCTCCGCAAACAGAGGGTATCTGGTTCTCCAAACACATTCCATCATGGATATCACCAGATTTAATTGTAACCGTATCTTTTCCACTGTCTTTAGCTGGTTTAATATAATTCGCGTAGGCGTATTCCCTTACTTTATCCGCAAGTGACATGTTTAGTCTATATAATATAATGCTAAAAAAATTATAATAAAATACCCATCATTGATTATCCTTTTTTAAAAAAAACAAGGATAGAAAATTACTCAGTTGTTTTGCGTCTGTTCAATGATTTAGAACAAGTGTTCGACTACGTAGGATTATAACCACAAATCAGGGTAATAGATCCAGAATGAATTTACCAATTATATCAATGAGTATAAATACAAGGAAATTAACTTCGTTCGCTCTTCTTGCTTTGATCACTGGGGGACTTGTTGGTTCTTTATTTTGGAATTTTGGCGGAGTCTACATGCCAAAAATTGACTCCTTTCAGGGTTTTTGTTTCATGTGACAGTTTCAAAGCACAGATGAGTTAAAGAACTTTATTGAAAATCGTAATGATGGCTATTATGGACGTCCTGTACCGCTTTTCGAAGTATTATCGGGAAGAGGTTTCGCAGAGGACGTGTCTCAATCAGCACCAACACTTACTGGTTCAGATGGAAAAATTGACTACAGTTCTACCAATATCCAGGTTGAAGGCGTAGATGAGGGTGATATCGTTAAGACGGATGGCGAATACATATATCTCGTTAAGAATTCGAAAGTCTACATCATAAAATCCAGTCCTCCTAGTGAGGCTGAAATTGTATCATCTATAGATCAAGGGGTTAAAGCAGAGACTCTGTATGTATCAGGGGATAAGCTGGTCATATTTAGTTATCTTCCTTCTACTTTCCACGATATTGTACGCCCTGAGATTGTCGGGGGGAAGGAAAAGACACAGATTATGGTCTACGATATCTCTAATCGTTCAGACCCGGCTGTAGAAAGGGAACTGGTCATGGATGGAGTATACTTTAACAGCAGGTTAATTGGAGATTTTCTCTACTTTATAATTAAAAATCCAGCTCAATTAAGGGATGAGGTGGTACTTCCCACGATTAGGGAAGGAAAAGAGTGGACTGAGGTTTGTTCTACAGAGATTTGGTATTGTAATAGCACCAGAGGTTGGCTTGAGTATACCATGATAACCAGTCTAAATATTCAGGATAATGAGGCTCAGATAAACACCGAGACTTTTCTGTTGGACTCCAGTACAGCACTTTATGTAAGTCACGGAAACTTGTACATGGTAGGTAACGATTGGGAACAAGGTTCCATTATAACTAAAATTGGTATCGATGATGGGAGGATCTCTTTCAAGGCTAATGCGACTGTGCCCGGGTATGTGCTCAACCAGTTTAGCATGGATGAGTACAATGGATACTTTAGAATAGCGACGACTCAGGATACATGGAGGAGTGAAAATGCTGGGAACAGTGTATATGTTCTCGATGAAAAACTGAAATTAAAAGGCAGCCTTGAAGGCTTAGCGCCAGGTGAACAGATATACAGTGCCAGGTTTATGGGAGAACGATGCTATCTGGTAACATTCAAGAAGGTGGATCCCCTCTTCACGATTGATCTAAGTGACCCTGAGAACCCTAAACTGCTGGGTAAGCTTAAGATCCCGGGGTTCAGTAATTACCTGCATCCATACGATGAGAATATCTTAATCGGTCTCGGAAAGGAGACGTCGGAATCAGAGTACGGTGACTTTGCATGGCATCAAGGAGTAAAAATTAGCCTCTTTAACGTAAGTGATGTGGAGAATCCTAAGGAACTGGCTAAAGTTGAGATAGGGGACAGAGGAAGTGATAGTCCGGCGCTCTATGATCACCATGCATTTCTATTCAGCAAGGAAAGAAACTTACTAGTTCTACCAATCTTGGAGGCCCAGATAGATGAATCAGACTTCTCGGATGAGGTACCCCCTGACTTCTATGGGGACTACGTCCACCAGGGAGCCTACGTCTTTGATATCAGCGAGGAGGGTATAGAGCTGAGGGGAAGTGTAACCCATATCGAGGATGATAGCCTGATAAAAAGTGGACACTGGTTCTCATCAGAATACGAGGTCACCAGAAGCCTCTACATAGACGAATACCTTTACTCGATTTCATCAGGTATGATTAAGATTAACTCCCTTCTTGATCTTGAAGAGATATCATCAGTAAGAATAGGTGAATAGATATGGTTACGGGGAAACGCATCTATGGAAAGACCTTGGATGTTTACCTCTGTATACTCTCAAAAGAAAAGGGAATAGGCGTCAGAGACATATGGAGGGAGTTAGACTTCAGCAGTCCCAGCCTCGCCCAATATCACGTGAATAAACTCCTAGACTTAAGGTTAATAGAGCCAGATCTGGATGGAAAATATCGTATAAATGATGAGGAATCCATAGAGGCTCTCCGTAGTTTCTTACTTCTAAGAGGTATGCTAATTCCCAGATTGACGATATACGCTGCCTTACTTACGGGTCTTATGATAAGTTATTTGAGTCTTTATCCTTGGAGAGGTGATGCTAGGGACCTGACAGTGCTCTTTATTGGTTTGTTCAGTATAGGTGCATTCATAGGGGAAGCATTAAAACAGTACAGAGGACTCTCATTTCTTAAAAAAGATCAAGAATGAATATTGTTCTATTTATCTTAGAATTTTAGGACTCTATCTAGGAATGATGAATTTATCGATACACTCTAACTTAGGTTTTTATCCGACCATAAGTATCTCGAATTGATCAACATGTCGAGTAATGAAGATATAAAATTAAAAATAGAGGATAGCCTGCATCTTACAAATGAAATACTCGAGGAGCACTTTGGCTCTATCGAGGAAATAAGGGAAGAACATGAAGACAGGGAGGAAGTAAACTACCTTATCGACCTAAAAACTAAGAGCCATGAACTTATCCTGAGAAAATTACTGGATATCAAGCTGTAGAAATCTTAAATCTTTTTCTTCTTTTCCACTTTTAGTTTTATTACCATATGGGAAATATAGACTAGATGCATACATAATGCAGCAGATTAAGAGTGATTAAATGTAATCCATTTCTCCATATTATAGGACATCTCCCAGAACATGTACTCGTATCTCAGGCTTAGGTTGAAGTGTTCTCTCATGAGATTTTTCTGCATATTTCCAGCATTGGAAGCATATTGGTCCAGAGAGTCTAGATATATTTTAACCAGATTTATGTATTCAGGCGTACCATATGCCATGCACCATTCCTTATACAGTGGGTTGATGTGAATACTATCTATTTGGCTATAGGATTCTCCAATATCTTGATACGTCCACATACATGGTAGAAGGGCAGCAACGTTTTCGCCTATGGTACCATAGTAGGCTATCTTAAGCAGATGGTTGGTATAAGCTCTGTTTGTCGGGGAGAGTTCAGCCTCCCTTATTTCTTCACCAGGAATATTTAATTTGGATGAGAGGTCTTCGAGCATCTGAGTCTCGTATCTCAGGCATCCTGCCATCATTTCAGCCCAGGAACGCATCGATTCGATGTTGCCAGCCTTTGATGCAGCCAGACCAATGCATCTTGCGAATTCCTCTAGATATAGATAATCTTGTTTGATGTAGTAGGTGAATTTTTCGAGGGGAAGAGTCCCTTCGGTAAGTTCCTTTACAAAAGGATGCCTTAGAATTTTATCCCAGAGTTCTTTGTTCTCTTTTTTAAGTTGATCACTGAAATTCATTTCTTATCCAGTTCCTTGACTATATCAACAGCCCAGCATGCCACTTCTACTGCTGATTTACCGACTAGGACGATCATTGGTTCTTTTCCCCAATCCCCTAAGTGATATATCACGTCAGGGATTTTACCGGCTCTCTTCACTGCTTCTTTGGTACCCCAAACAGTCGTCATGCCCTCTATGTTTTTAATGTCCTCAGGTTCCTCCCTACGGTCATAGAATGAGACAGTTAAACCTAGATTTTCACAAGCTTTTATGGTTTCATCAGAGTATTTGAGGTTGAGTCCAGCCCTCTTTGATGGATCATGTTCTTTTACGGCCAGTATAGTGTTAGCGATATGTCTGCTGGCTCCGAATCTGGGACATCCCATCGCCCTTACACCATCCATGTGCCTTGTTAGTCTCCCATCGACTGCTGCTACATCCATATTTGAATTTGCGTTTTTGAGGGCCATTCCGATGTTCATTTGGCATTCAGCAACAAGTTCTCGAAGTCTTGGCTCTGCCTCGACAATTGATATCGCGCTGCGAACATTATCAAGGACAGGTGCTTTCGCTGCTTCATCATATAGAATAGACATAGGGTTAACGGGACCAATTCCTTCTCCTATATCTAATCCATGTTTTATCGCTTTGTTCACAAACTCTTTAGCTAGCCTTACAGCCCCTTTTACGTCGTAGCCTTTTGCTAAGTTTGCTGCAATAGCCGAGGATAAGCAACAGCCAGTACCATGAGTAAAGCCCTTCTCATGATATTTACCTTCGAGGACTGTGAACTCGCCTTCAGTATACAGGAC
>CAZLHX010000011.1:11938-35570 GCA_964559475.1 uncultured Candidatus Bathyarchaeia archaeon
GAAACCATCACCGGATCTAAGACGGGTCTCAGATTGTATTTTCTCAGCTTCTCTGATACGATCAAAATTACTTCTGTATTATGAAGCATGCCAATCTTAACAGAGTCCACTCCGAAATCCTGGATTACTGCATCTATTTGATCACCAATGACTGATGGATTGACGCCTTGTATTGACCTTACTCCCATGGTGTTCTGAGCAGTAATTGCTGTTATGGCAGTCATTCCGTGAACCCCAAGTGCGGCAAAAGTCTTCAAGTCCGCTTGGATTCCCGCTCCACCACCGGAGTCTGATCCTGCTATACTCAATACCTTCTTTATCTCACTCATTTAGCGTTCAACTCCTCGACTGTTAAATCTATTACGTGGTCCATTTGTGTGCCCAGTTTTTTCATCAGATTTCGCTCTGTTTCAGATACCCTTGTCTCAAGATCTGGTGATAGAAAATCACCCATGTATCCATTCAATATTGATGTATTAGCCTTATTGACTGCCATTAGTAATTCGTCTAGTTTTCCATGCTGTAAGTGTATACTTACATCATTAATGAAGAGAACCTTGGATGGGTTTACTATAAATTTCATTAACATTTTCAGAGTTATCTCATAGTTTATCTGAACAAGACTCAGAAGCTCCTCGTTGGATTTTGCTGATATCCTGGGAGTCCTGATATCTTCAGACTTGTAATGGATTACGCCGGGGATTTTCCTTGTGATAAGATGTCCTCCTACTTCCCTTCCTTCATGTATTTTCATTGGAGGAGCGAAGTCAAGGATCTTTATCTCTGGCTCAACTGATGCTGCTTCTTCTAGCAGACTTTTCGTTACCTTAGTCTTTCCAGAACCTACATCACCGACGATGAGTGTTTTCCTTCCCTGCAAACCACTATAAGATAATCTCAATTATTTTTAATCTCCTTAAAGCCTTCAAAACAATGTATCCAAGCGCAGCACCAGGTATACTACTAGCTGCAAAAGCCGTCCAGAAAAACCAAACAGTCAAGTTGTGACCTTGGAAAGGTGCGAGAATTAAGCCGCTGAGTGTTGCCCCTATTACTACGGTGCCAAGAGGTTCACTTAGTGCAGCGAGATCTGTTTTTTTGAAGTAACTGTGAATTAGACCTACTACTAAGGCGCCTGGTATCCCACCGGGATAAGCGTAGAGGGTTCCCAACCCGAATAAGTTTCTTATGGTTCCTGTTCCAAAAGCCATAACTGTGCCCCACCAGGGTCCTAATAGTACACCTGCTATCCCATTTACCATATGCTGAGCTGGAAAAACCTTAGTTGTTCCAATTGGTATATAGAACCCACTTAAGGCAACTGTGAGCGCTACTAATATTGAGGCAAGAGCTATCTTTTTAGTTGTTGATTCTGAAGAATACGTAGTCTCTTGTTTCTGGATATCCTTACTAGAAGTCTTCCTTAACCGACTTATTTTTTTCATGTTATCCCTCCGCCAGTATTATCTGGATCAGGTTCCAAGGGTCGACGCATAGGCGTACCTCTCAGCCAGACTGCACATCCAGCTCCCCTTTTCAATATGCTCCCTCAAAGCTTCTTAATAAATTTAACCTTATCCCCCTTTATTAACAAATATCTAGTATGAATGTTAAATTATCAGGATTAATTTTGGAATTAATAATCTAATGTTCAATGTTCTTAATTTGGTAAAGATACTTAAGCAATAAGTCAATTAATTATGTGATGGATCATGCCTGAGTTTGGAAGTCCGTTTTCTGGATTAGCTCTAGATCGAAAAGTAACTAAAAGTGAATTGGTGAGAGCAATTCGTTTTATGATAGCAGCGGAATATGAGGCAATACAATTGTATATGCAACTGGCTGAATCAACAGATAATGAACTAGCAAAAGAAGTTCTTATTGATATTGCTGATGAAGAGAGAGTGCATGCAGGAGAATTCTTGAAGCTGTTATACCATCTAGATCCTGAAGAAGAAGAATACTATAAGGAAGGATTCGAGGAAGTAGAAGAAGAATTTAAAGAACATCTCTAAAACTCCCCTTTTTATTACATTTCTTACAATATTTTTAGCATACCTGTTCGTGGTTGGATTATACTCCCAACCTCTTTTAAATGGACTATACAGGCTGCTGCCTCCTCTTCACTGATATCTATGCGGCCCTGAATCTTCTTCACAAGTTCATATTCAGACATTTCCTGCATCCGTAATCCTTGAAGTAAACTAATTGTCTTCTTTAGACTACCTGATATATCTCTACCACTGGTTATTGCGAACGATGCCTTTGACTCAAGGTCTATCTTTCTTCTTGAGTTTGGTTTAGAAAGGAATGAATTCTGAGGAGGATTTTTCACAGGTTTCGTTTGTTCTGTACCCAGGTCAAAGCCTAGCCCCATGGCCTTCTGTGCTTTCCTTTCCTCTATTACTTGTTCATGGGATTGATGCTCCTCTCTTGCAGTATCTAAAAGTTCTTTTACTTTTAGGGGTACATCGAGTCCCGTCATTATACCAACATAACTCACCCATCTACAGTGATCAACAGGATACACTCCCAACATTGCATCTTTTCCCACAAGCATATCCTTGAAGGTGCCGCGAAGTTTGTCGACCTGAGTAGTTGTGAACATGTTGCTTGGACCATAAACTCCCAGTAGGGCACCTGCAGCAGAGTTTGGATCTACGTCAGCAAATAGACTTCCCTCCCAGCTATGTTTAAGCATTGAGTCTAACCCTGATACCATGTTCGCGTATGAGCGATAGTTTGCCAAGGTTGCAAATCCTGGATAGTTAAATATGCTACACAGTTCAGATTCGTCTACGCGATCTGCTTGGCTTGGAGTGTTAGCTAATTTCAAGAGATTAATGAAAGTATTTACTGTAGTCTTATTTACTTCCTGGTATGCCTCGGTAAGTACTTTATCGGGATAATGGGCTACTATCTTGTCATTATCAATAAGAATCAGAGCCTTGACTGCCTCTTCTCGATAAAGCATGTCGAGACCCTTGGCTGCGTTGATCTTAGTTCTGACACTTTCCATCTGGAAGGGCAGGGTAGCGGTTATGATGCATTCTCTTCCCAGATCTCCGATCATTTCCGCTATAATGGGGGCCATTCCTGAGCCTGTGCCCCCTCCTTCTCCGAGAGCAAGCATTATGATATCTGTTTCAGGTTTGAGTAGTTTTCTAATCATGTTATATAGGTTATTTTTTGCCTCGCTTCCAGCGTGGAAGCCTTCCTTCCAGTCTTTTGCAGCACCCTTTCCGGTTCCAACGAGGAGCTTATTTTCAGCGGGTATCTCATTGTGAGATGCAAGATCAGTCTTATCCGTATTTATTCCACAGACATCCATAATCAGATGCTTCTCATTCATGGCTGCAGATTTGAAGGTTGATGCAATTTTTCCTCCGCAGTGTCCTATACCTATAGTTAAAAACCTCATTAGGGCTACCAATTTGTTGGTTGAATCTTTTAGCTATTAAATTACCCGTACTGGGTTTTGGGTGGGAGTCTCATGAATGTGGAAAGATTGCTTACAATTATAATTGACCACTTCCATCTACTATATGGTGTAAGTATTGCCTTTTGGTTATAATGGTAAGAGACTAGTAGTAGATCTTAAAGAACATGTTATTAATGTTGAAGAACCGGATGAAATATGGTATAGAAAATACTTAGGAGGAATGGGTTCCATTTCATATCATTTACTTAAAATGGTTAACCCGAAAATAGACCCTCTTGGTACCGAAAATATTTTCATAATGTCCACGGGTGTGATCACGGGCGCGCCATTTTCTGGAAGTGGTAGAAACGCTGTCGGGGCTAAATCTCCATTAACAGGAGGATTTGGTGAAGCAGACGCTGGGGGTTTTTGGAATGCTGAGTTAAAACATGCTGGTTTTGATGAGATTATCTTCAGGGGTATTTCGGATGAGCCGGTGTGGTTGTATATAAATGACGGGGATTATGAGCTGAAGGATGCCTCTGATCTATGGGGACTGGAGGTTGGTACATGCCAAGACAGAATGAGGGAAATTACAGGTGAAGAACAGCTCAAGACTGCATTGATCGGACCAGCTGGAGAGAAACTTGTCAGAATAGCTTGTGTGATTAATGATCTGAATCATGTTGCTGGTAGAAGCGGAATGGGGGCTGTCATGGGTTCTAAGAAGCTTAAAGGAGTAGGCGTCAGGGGACGTAGTCCTCCAGATTTAGCTGATCCTGAGAGAGTAAGGGAATTGGCTAGGACTCTAATCGATAAAATTGAGACACAGGCTCAGGGATTACATGATTATGGTACTGGAAGTGCGATGGATGCTTATGCTGCTACAGGAAACCTTCCAACCCATAACTTTAGAGACGGTAACTGGCCCCACGCAGAAAAGATTGACGCAATAGCTGTAAAAGAAAAGTACAGAGTAGGTATGGGGACTTGTTATAGCTGCGCAGTAAGGTGTAAGAAAGAGGTAGCCCTAGATGCACCCTATAAGGTTGAGAGAAGATACGGTGGACCTGAATATGAGACCTTGGGAGCCCTCGGTTCAGATTGTGGAGTCACTGATCTGGCTGCAATATGTAAAGCAAACGAGCTATGCCAAAGATATGGCATTGACACAATAGGTGCCGGTACCAGTATAGCCTTTGCCATGGAGTGTTACGAAGAGGGAGTAATCGACGATAAAGTAACAGGGGGCATAGAACTCGAATTTGGTCACGCTGAAGCCATGTTGAAAGTTGTAGAACTCATGGGTAAAAGAGAGGGCATTGGTGATGTACTTGCTGAGGGAAGTAAACGAGCATCAGATGTGTTCGGTGAGGAGTCGAAACAGTATCTCGTGGAGGTTAAAGGTCAGGAAGCACCAATGCATGAGCCAAGATTGAAAAGAGGCTTGGGAATAGGATACGCGGTCTCCCCAACTGGTGCAGATCACTGTCACAATCTACATGATACAGTCGTGAGTTACTCGAAGTTGCTACCCTTAGGCGTATACAGAGAGGTGCCTGTTGAGAATCTCGGACCTGAAAAAGCACATTTGTTCAAAACTCAGATGCAGATGAGAATACTCGCCAACTGTTTATCAGTATGCCAGTTCCCACCATGGGACTTTACAGAGTACAGAGACCTTGTTCAAGCGGTTACTGGTTGGAATGTGACAATGCATGAACTAGTCCAAGTTGCAGAAAGAACACTAAACATGGCTAGAATCTTTAATCTAGGAGCAGGTTTCACTGCAGAGGATGACTGGCTACCACCAAGATTTTTTGAGCCCCAGACATCAGGAGCATTAAGTGAGACCAGTGTAAATCCAGACGAACTGAGAGCTGCAATTAAAAACTTCTACGAGATGATGGGATGGGATCGAGAAGGAATCCCAACATCAGGAACATTAAGTAGACTATCAATTGGCTGGGCATTAAAACACATTCAATAAATACTCACCCTTTTTTTTAAAAAAAATAAATCGTTTTTTAGGGAGATATAATAACATTCAAGATTCTTTGGCGAGTTCTTCCTTCTCTCCTGTAATAAGCTCGATGAAAACGTATGAGTACCCACTTGGGCATTATCGGATAATCTTATCTTTTTTTGAGTAATATTCCCTAATAGCGTATTCTTTATTTTCAGATCCTCCTAGAGGGTGAATCTTAATTTTTGCATTTTTTTACTGTATCCAGCTCATGGCTTATGAAGCTCTTCTGCAAGGCTTACAATTCCATTAGTCATCACATATATCCCTCGTTCTCTGAGTCTCTTCTTTACATCCTCACCCCAGTATTGCTTCTTTGCTGCTATCCGACTAAGTATGCGACCTGCACCGTTAGGGGATGATCCAAATGTTAAATCGATTTCTTCCCTACTACCCATCAACATCTTTCACTCAGATATTCTTGAAGATTTAGGGTTTAATATAAAGAGGAACCAAAAAAACTATTTTTAGAATTCTTGAAAACTATTTAATGATTAGAACAGGAACCTTGCTAATATTGATAACTTCATGACTTGTACTTCCCAGTATAAATTCTTCGACCCTTCCTATCCCACTAGCTCCCATCACAATTAGATCAAAGTCTTCTTTTTCAGCAATATTTGTAATGACCGTCGCAGCTCTTCCTTCTTCTATCCGGGTTTCTACATCTATCTTAACGTCATCAGTTTTGATGTTAATTAGAGCTGAATTCATCTCCTCGAGGATTCTGGATATATACTCTTCGCGGCTCTCAGAAGCCCAGAGCTCATACTGAGAAGCAAAAGGCAACTTGAACTCCTCAATAACAGATATTAAATGAAGCATTGACCCATGGATCTCAGCCAAACGTATTGCATGTTTCAACGCCTTCATCGACGTTTCGGAGCCATCAACTCCTACCAGTATTTTCTCATACATTTAATCATATAACCTGAGTGCTTCGTATAAAAAAAATGTAATCCTACTTAACTCAATTCATGCATGGAGAAAAAATTAGAAGCTCAATACTGCGTCAGCTTTCAAGAGCAGGTCGTTTAAGGTTGCTGCTCCCACTATATTGGCGTCTGGTATAAAATCTCCTCGTTCGAGTCCCAAGAGCATACAGCTCTGTTCACATACCATAAGATTGACTCCTGCCTCGACAGCCTGATTCATAACCTCTCTAAGGCTTGGAAATGATCCCAATTTAATTTTCTCTGCTTCGCCTTTCTTTACAACGGTTACACCTTTGATCAGAAAATAAATTGTAGTATCTATTCCCATAGCGACAGCTGTTGATCCAAGGATAAAAGGTGCATACAATCTCTCAGGGCTGTCAATTCCACTCATCTGAACATACAGAATATTAGCCTTCTTCTCGGACATAATTAAAGATGAGTACTGCTAGTTATAAATGGAAGCCTAATTTATTGATAAACTCCTAAGATATACTACAATTCTTAAAGATAGTATATTTTCATATAAGAATAGATAAGGATCCTTGAATTATCTAATTAATAGGATAAGGTTAAAATTATTCACTAGTCAAATCGAGGACCCAAGTACTCCAAATATGAAAAAGGCAAAATACAAGTCTGGCTTTATACCAATCTTATCAGAGAAGAGTCCAAAAAATCAATAAAATCTGTACACTAGATATATTCTATGATATAGAATCGGGTATTATTTTACCCCATTTAAAAAATTTGTATGTGTTTAGCTCGTCTGTATTAAGGCATTATTTCGCTTTATTTCAACGTGAATTTTACTGTGGTTAACAGGAATTGGGCAAAAATAGCTCATTAGAAAATTATATTTTTATCACCTATATTTTACAAGCTAAACACATACAAAAATTTCAACCATACTGGGAGTGAGACTTGTGTTCCCTCTTGTGCAATATTTCTCTATAAACCTGGGAGCAGATGGCTTGATAGGCTTTTTGTTGCTAATCTGAGGGGAACTAGAATAAGGATAATATATTTTTCACCTCCTGATTATACAAATATTGAACTAAATAAGCCTATATTCGAGGACTTTGGGAGAATAAGGATAGTAGTCTAGGGACCAGACGATAAATTATACTTCTGCACAAATAACTGTTATAGTAGAAGAAACCCTAGTGATTAAGATGATGTGATAGCCAGAATTATGCCACCTTAAGGGCATACTGTTTTAATCTGCGCTTCCTTTGATCAAGTGTGACAGAGGTTCTTAACTGGGTAATGTTTACCACCGTCTTGTGGATTATTCTATGTTTTACCCTGTACTATGCGACTAGAAAAGTAGGTCTGTCAATAGCAGTAGGCTTGGGAGTAATCATCTTATATATTCTCACCAAGACCTAGATACTTCGACAGGTATACTCTTCTCCGAAAATAATCTGCTTTAACTTGTAAAGTTTTGTAGTAATGTTAACTATTCTTCATTATATGAGCCAAAATGTTGTATGGAAGTTAGATCCTCGATGAGATAAGCTAGGGGAGGAGGCATAGTCAGAAAATTATTCATAATAAATAGTTCCGTTACTTGGATACTTTTTTTCTCTTTGACGAGTTTTATATAGAGAAATCAGCCGGGTTTCCCATGCATTGTAATACTGTTTTGATTTTATTAGATACATGATTGAGAGTGTGCTGGTTCATATAGATTCCTTGGATACGAGGGCATGCATCCAATTAACACTCAATACCCCATTTGCTGGTTTGAAAGTTCCTAGATTAACCTGAAAACTATAGTATGCCATGTATAGAATTGATTTAAACATTTGCTGAAAGACTGCGTACAATAAAATCAAAAATTCTATTAAAGAAACATATATTTTGGACAGCTAATCCTGACCATTTTCTTTAAATTCTTATAGAGTAGTCAAGACGGTAAAGAGAGTCTAGAAATGAAAACATATACAACTGATGTTCTCGTGTTGGGGGGAGGTCTCGCTGGCTGCATGGCTTCGATAAATGCAGCTGACCGAGGCGTGGAGGTCACTATAGTCGAGAAAAGCCATATCGAACGAAGCGGAGCAGCAGGGACTGGGAATGACCACTTCTGGCATTATAATCCTGATATCCATCCCAATAGAGGGTGGATAATCCCCGACATGGTGAGGGACATAAGCTATGAGGGAGAATATGGAAAGACAAAAGCAGGTCTGATGGATCAAGAGCTCCTAGAAATTGTAGCAGAAGGGACCATGGAAGCTGTGAATAACCTGGAAAGCTGGGGAATACAGTTCAAGTACGACGAGATTTATCCCTGGAATCTTCAGTATGAAGCACCAGAGGGAGAGAAAAAGTACAGGATAGTGCCCCAGTTCCAGAGCGAATGGGATACCCTGAACTATGATGGACGAGATATCAAGAAACGTCTGGCAGAGCAATGTAGAGAAAGAGGGGTAAAGATCTTCAACCGCACCTCTGCTACAGGGCTGCTCAAAAGGGGTGGGCTAGTCGTTGGAGCGACTGGGGTTAACATGAGAACAGGGGAGTTCCACGTATTCAATGCTAAGGCAACTGTGATGGCCACAGGCATGGATCAGGTGAGGCTCTTCAAACCCTACAGTGGGGACTGGTTCAACAGCCAGAGCCCTCCAACCATCACTGGAGATGGTGAGGCCATGGCTATAAGGGCAGGAGCAGAAGTATTCGTACTCCAAGCAGGCAAGACTAGTAATGCGGGTTTCCAGTACTTTAGAAATCTTTGTCGGAGCAGTGGTGCAGCTACCACATCGTACCCCGCTGGCAGATACATCAATAGTGAAGGGGAGACCATGATCAGACACCCTGCAGTCAGGGAACCATTGAGAAAACGTAGAGAGATAGTTGAAAAAAGCATCCAGGAGGGAAAGACCCCCTTCTACTTGGACATGACGGAAGCATCAGAGGAGGAGATAGCTTATGCAGAGTGGAGCTACAAGAACGAGGGTCTCTGCTGGGTAATAATGGAGATCATGAAGGATCTCGGACTTGACTTCAGGAAAGATGCCTTCGAACTAGACCTCGAACCCGCAGGCATGCTAACAGGAGGCTATCTAGCACTATGGATAAACACCAACTGTGAGACGAATCTAGAAGGATTATTCGCCTGCAGCCCAGTTCAGTTTGCTGGTGAGGTCGCAGCCCCAACAGCCGTAGTCCTGGGATGGAGATCCGGAGAAAAGGCAGCAGAATACGCCCTCACGACTGAGAATACTGAACCTTCAATGGATCAGGTGGAAAACGAGGAGAATAGAGCCATTTCTCCTTTAAAAAATAAGGATGGGCATACATGGCAGGAGGTAAACAAGGAGCTCAACAACATTATGGAGGAGTACAAGGGATACGTAGCTGGTTGGAGCCCCCCGGGAACTAGTGATGAGATAAGCACACAGGGGCTTCACAACTGTATAAGGCAGCTTGAAGATCTGGGTTCTAAGAAGCTGAAGGCACGAAACCCCCATGAACTTGTTAGATGTAATGAGGTTATGAACCTCATAGACGTAGGGTTGATGATGGTTAAAGCAGCCTTAGAGCCCGAACAGTATGAGAGAGGAAACTGGTTCATAGGTAGAATGATTAACGATGAACCCTTATTCGAGAAGAGACCAATCAAAATAAAATACCCACCAAAGGAGGAACCCTAGATGCCACCAGAGTTCAATGAGAGCTGTATAAGCTGCTTTAAATGCGTCGAGATATGCCCGTGTGACATGCTTCGTGACACAGAGGATGGTCCCATAGTTGCTTATCCTGAGGAGTGCTGGCACTGCGGAGCCTGTATGATGGACTGCCCAACAGATGCAATAAGACTGAACCTACCCCTTTGGATAAAACCAGTGACAAGACGTCTAAAAGACTAAGATATCCTTTATTATAGACCATAAACTCACTTTTTGTGGAAGAAATAACATCTGATGATATGGCCAAGATAGACTTCTTAGCCATAAACAAGTACAATATCAGTCTCCTTCAGATGATGGAGCTGGCTGGTTACAATCTTGCGGAGCTTGTAAGTAGGGTTTACTTAAATTCAGTAGATTCTACGAAGATAATTGTACTGTCTGGAAAAGGAAATAATGGTGGTGGAGGATTATCAGCTGCTCGACATCTTAAAAACCGGGGATACAATGTGGATGTAATATTGGCTGAGGAGGAGGGCTTATCTGAAGCCTCTCTACATCACATTAAAACCTTGAATCAGATGAAGATACCAATATCAGTATTCAATAATAAGAGACTACCTCAAGCAGCTATTATAATTGACGCTTTAATCGGATACGGTCTACGAGGTAATCCAAAAGAGCCTATCGCAGAGATGATAAGAAAAACAAACGATAGCATTGCGATTATAATCTCACTTGATGTACCAACAGGATTAAACACATCCACAGGAAAAATTATGGCCCCATGTACCAGGGCAGCTTATACAATGATTTTAGCATATCCCAAGATTGGCTTATATGAAAACCCTGAATTTGTGGGAGAGTTACTGATCGCTGAAATTGGGATCCCTCAGGAGATATACAAGGAGATGGGACTAGAAAGACCAGAATTTTTCATGGAAGAAGGTTAAACAATTGAGCAGAAAAAAACAGATCAAAGGCTTTGATGGAACAGAATTCTCATTACCCCTCTTATATGCTATCAAAGGAGTAGAGAACCCTAATAATATCTTGAGTCCCGAGATGGTAAAAGGAAATGAGCATATTAATAGGTTAATTTACTCCGAGATAAGGGAATCAGAAGAGGAAGATAATTCACTATATTTTATTACAGATGATCGCTTTCGAAGCTTGTGCGTAGGTCTTAACGAAGGAACAAATGGCTGGATACTACTCGTAGGACTCGACAAGGAAATAAATATTGAGTACTTATTTTCTGAACTGGAAAATAAAAGGTTGAAAGCCTTTGTCTCAGGTACATCGGCTAATATCCTTAGAGATAGCTCAATAAATTTCACTGATTTGGGTCCAAGGGATTCAGGTTTAATCTACTTCGGACAGCTTCTTGTGAGGTATGCGTTAATATATGGTAGAGACCTTGATGCACATGGCATAACTCATATCATTGAGGAGTTTGCACCGGGGGCTATTCTACTCTTGGGTGATCCAAATAATTCTGAAAGAACGCTGCTACAGGGTATGCTAGGAATTGGTATACCAGTAATTGCCTTAAGAAGTGATCACGGGCTAACTGGACATGTTGTTGTCTCTGAACTCCTTTCAGACATCATGGAAAAAGTATGGAAGCTACCAAATATACGTGCTAGAAATATTGTAAAAGCTACTCCAGAGATACCAGTTCCATCAGGGCCATTGTTCAGAAACGAGACTCTAGAGAAGGAAGAAAAAAAATATATAGTACGTGGCTCAGAACATAGCTTCATTATATCGAAGCCATCCTTCGTGGAGAAAGATAATGTCTATGTCCAAGGAGACCTGAACAAGGCTACAGGATTCAGCCTCCTTGTGGAAATTAGCAATCACTCAGCGGACCCTACTATAACCCTCTGGGTTGACGCCATTATTCGTAAGGTAAGTAACTATGCCAAAGGTCTCAAAATAAAGGGTACAAAGGGAGGCGAATTCGAGCTAAAAATGACAGAGGAACTTCTCCAGAGTGGCTTCGAACTCAAACATTTAGGGAATCTGATAATAACAGAGCTCAGGAATGAGTTTCCATCAATCGGTCCATTGAGAATTACCATTATACTCGATAGAGAAGAGGAAGCTAAAATTAAACCAGATATCAACGAGTACGTCAAAAAACGTAAAAAACTTATCGAGGAAGCTAGTGAAGACAACCTGGAAAACTTCTTCGGTTGTACCAGGTGCCGTAGTTTCTCCCTAGGACATGCATGCACAGTCACACCTGAGCGCCCAGCCCAGTGCAGTAAACCATGGTATATGCTGAAAGCTTACGCTGTTCTTGCCCCAGAGAGCACCTATAATCCATGTCAACTCATAAAAAAAGGAGAATGTATAAGCCCCCACAAAGGGGAATATCGGGGCGTAAATAAGGCAACAGATGAAAGAACAAATGGTTTAACAAGAAGGGTTTTCTTGCATAGTATTTTTGATTATCCGCATACAGCTTGTAGTTGTTTCCAAAACATTGCTTTCTATATTCCTGAAGTAGGTGGTATAGGGGTAATGGATAGGGGTTTCCAAGGAGTAGCTCCCGGAGATAACTCTTGGACAAAACTAGCCAACCATGTAGCTGGTGGACAATATAAAAAGGGTGCAGCATCAATTGCAACACAGTACCTCAGATCACCAAAGTTTCTGCAAGCGGATGGAGGATATTCTAGGGTGGTTTGGATGAGTGAAAAACTCCTTTACTTCGCAAAGAATATGATACCAGAGGAACATATATCCCACATTTCTACAGAAAAAGATGCCAGAACTCTTGACGAGTTAAAGAAATTTTTAGAGTAAATTATCTATTTTATATTTAAAAAAATGGTGAGGTTATTCAGGTTTTCCTTCTTTACCGTATATACAGAACCATCCGCCTTCTAACTCGTATTTATCAAATATTGGGCAGGTTGGACAGTTACAACCATAATCAGTTATTTGTTCCTTTGGTTTCTCAGATGGCCCTCTTGCACAGAAAAGGGCTCCAGGTTTAAACTCATTTAGCTGGTTGGGTTTAAAGGTGGGACAGGGGCCGCAGTTCTGTTGGCAAATCTTTAGGTTCTCAGGTGTGTCTGGTACTTCTTTCAAAAATTACACCATGAAGTCATGGAAAGGAGGTTTATTAAATATTTAGAAATTTGTTTAATCAGCTGTTTTTATCACTGGTGCCATCTTCTCTGGGTCAACTAAGATATCTATTATAGCTGGTTTATCGGATTTGAAAGCCTTCTCAAGTACCTCATCAAGCTCCTCGGCTGAGGTTACCCTGTAACCTTCACCCCCACAGCTTTCGGCGAATTCTGCGAAGTCTGGATTATAGAACCTGATACCGAACTCAGGGTAGTTATACATTGCCTGCTCCTTTTTAATGTTCTTTAGACGTTTATCATTGAACACAATAACTTTTACATCAAAATTATCTCTGACAGCTGTTGTAAAGTCTGCCATTAACATCCCGAATCCCCCGTCTCCATTTACAGCTATAGCTTGCCGTTCTGGATAAGCTATCTTTGAGGCGAGTACCGCTGGAAATGCAAAAGCCATACTTGCCATGGCAGCTGACATCAATGTTTTCTCACCAGTACACGTGTATTTCTTATAGAACCAGTAGGTATGGTCTCCACTATCCACAGCAATTATTGCATCAGTTTCACTGTGACGTTTGATTGCTTGGATAACAAAACCTGGATTTATGGGGTAACTTAAGTCCTCCGCGTCTTCCTGTTTTTCCTGAATATGTCGTTCTCTTAGTTCCTGTATCTCTTTGTAATACTCCTCGTCAGGCTCTTTCTCATCTACTTCTTTGGTAATAGCTTTTAGTGCCAATCCTGCTTCGCTTAATATCCCTACTTGAACTGGGAAGCTCTTGCCTATCTTTATCCCATCCCAGTCGATCTGGATTATAGGTAAATTTGGTACTAGGTTACGTTGACGGAAGCCACTCCCTACAACTATAATTAGGTCTGCTTTTTTCATTGCTTTGGCTGCATAACGGGTACCCGCTGATCCAAGTACCCCAACTGATAATTCATGAGTCTCATCAATTACGCCCTTTGCCCTGGTAGTGGTAGCTATTGGAGCCTTAATTTTCTCAGCCAATTTTAACAAGATATTTCCACATTCACGGATACCCCATCCCCCAAACAGAATCGGTCTACTGCTACTGTTTATTAGATTAACAGCCTCTTCAACTTTTTCAGGATCAGCTCCAGGTACTTGATTGAAGAGGTGCTCTTCTTTCCTGTAAATTTTATCCGATAAAGACATTGCAAGGATGTCTGTGGGTAGACTGAGTAAGGAAACCCCTTGGTTAATGTAAGCATTCTTTACTGCGATAGTTGTTAGATTGATTGCTTGGCTTGGGCTACCAATAGTTTCATTAAAGACTGTAAAAGGTGCAAAGATCTCAATTTCATCAATCTCCTGAAGGGACTCACTCCCGAGAAAAGTCATCGCCACCTGACCTACTAGAGCAAGCACAGGGGCTTTATCGCTTGCAGCGTCAACGAGTCCAGTGATGAGGTTAGTTGCACCAGGTCCAGCAATTGAGAGGCATACTCCTAATTTTCCTGTGAGTTTTGCATAAGCTGAAGCCATCATAGCGGCTGTTTCTTCGTGTCGAACTTGTACAAACTCTAGATCCTTGTTTCTTCTGATTGAGTCAACGAGAGGTAGTATACTGTCTCCAGGTATACCAAATATGCATTTTACTCCAAGTTCAACCAGTTGTTCACAAATTTTATCCCCCACTGTTGGGCCACCAGTTTCTATTTCTTCTCCTAAAGGAGTGAATGCGCTTTTTGGTGCGCCACAGATTGGACATGTATAATCCTCAGGTTGATCCTTGAAGGGTCCTTCCTTTTCTTCACTGTAAATGTATCCGCATACGGTGCATCTCCATTTAACCATTAAAATCATTTAAGAGTCTTGAAGGGGAGTAGATAAGGGTAATTATATACTAAAAGAGTCATCGAATAGTAAATTTTATAATCGAAATCGGTAGAGCTTAGTATTCTGAAAGAAAGAATATGTGGTTAATTTGTGAACATTCGATCTATTTCTGGATGTGATATATACCCTGGGAAATACTCGAAATTAATATTCTCATCTTTTACGTTAATTTTTTTTAAGAGTTCTCTCATGGCGTCCACCATTGCAGGTGGACCGCTGGTATAGAATCTCCTATTCAAATAGTCAGGAATCAATTTTTTAACCATATCTTCATTAATCCTCCCAGTTTCACCATTCCATTCTTTTTCAGATTGGGTGAGCGTGTGAAATATCTTGAAATTAAATTTTTCTTTTTTTTCCAGTGTATCGAACTCGCTCTTGAATATGATGCTTCCTTTTGTCCTGTTGCTGTAAATTAGTCGAATATCATTATTCAATCCTTTATCGGCGTAGAATCTTATCATGCTTCTGAGAGGGGTAATCCCTATTCCTCCGCATAACATTCCAATTTTCTTGATACTTGTCTCCGCAGTAAATTTTCCATAAGGTCCTTCAAGAAGTACCCAGTCTCCCTGTTCTTTCTCAAGTAGCCCATTGCTGAAATAGCTGCCTGTGAGTCTCTTGGTTATCTCTAAAAAAGATTCGGTCGGGCTGGAGGATATAGTTATGTGCTTTCTCCTCTTACCCTGGGGGGATTCATAAGTGATGAACATAAATTGACCAGCCTCATATTGAAAGCCTGTAGGTTTCTCGAATTTAAGACTTAGAACATTCTCTGTATGTCTAATTGACTCGATTACATTGCTCTCGTAAATATTTGAAGGTGGCATAGGAGATAAATTGAGTTTTAATATAAAGACATACGCTTATCAGAGATTAAAAATGAAATCAGTTTCTTATTTTTATTTTATTATTTCAATTAGGTTCTCTAAGTTTTCTCTGTTCTTTTTGGGCTTATCGTCATCGCTGTAACCTATGGGTAGTATTGCTTCAAGCCTATACCCATCAGGAAGAGGTAACTCGTCTTCTACGAGCTTTAGGTCACTGGGAGTATAAGTAACCGTACCTAATCCTAATTCCTCAAGGGCTAAAAGCATGTAACCTATTGCCAGCCATACAGATTCTAAGGAATACGGTACATCGTTGCGAGCTAAAATTATAACTAACAAAGGTGCTTCCTCTAGATAGGGTTTTTTCCAGTTTATTTTTGACTCATCAAGCCACTCTCTCCAATCGCCTGAGACGTTCTTGTAGAATTCTTTCTCCCCCTTTTCTGAGGCTAATCTTACTCTTTTTTTCAGTTCCTGATCTTTTATTAATAAGAAATGCCAGCCCTGATAGTTAGCTCCTGAAGGTGCCTGGATGGCTACTTCCACTGCTTTCTTTACCAAATCTAAAGGTACATATGTATCTTTAAACTGACGTACTGTTTTCCTACTCTTAGCGAGTTCGAGAGTTTTCATATCGGAGACTATGTTTGGTTTGATAAAAGATCGATGGATAGAAAAAACTGTCCAACATGATTTATGTATTCATAAAACAGAGTGATTTTCTATGCTTGAGGAATGAATTTTTTCAAGTCGAGAATTTTCTTTGTAATCTTGATGTTCTTGGGACAGACTCTGGTGCATTCACCGTAGACTTTGCATCCCCATACTCCTTGAGGATGGTTAATTTTGGCTATACGTTCTTTTACATCCTCTCTTCGCGCGTCCATTATATATCGTTGGGCTCGTAGAACCGCAGCAGGTCCGATATAATCTGGATCCTCTTCCAAGTTTACAGGACATGCAGCAGTACAACATCCACACATTATGCATTTTATAGCTTCTTTAATCTCCTCATGCTCCTCTACACTCATGAGGAACTCCTTGGAGACCTCGACTGGATTAACCTTCCAGTTCTCTGAGTGAATCTGTTTTATCCGGTTAAAGAAAGGATCCATGTCTACAATCAGGTCCTTTACTATTGGGAAGAATGCTAAGGGTTCTATCGTGAATTCTTTTGTATCGTAGTCCTCGACTAGTTTCTGGCATGCAAGAGCTGGAGTACCATTAATCGTCATTCCATCCGATCCACATATTCCGTGACTGCAGCTCCACCTATAGCTCAGAGATGGATCCTGTTCCCATCGAATCTTGTTTAGGCAGTCCAGAAGCCTCTGGTTTGGCTCAGCATCCACCTCATAGTTCTTGTAATAAGGTTCCTCATCAAGCTCGGGGTCAAATCGCAGTATCTTAAAACTCAGGATCATCAGTACTTCCTCTCCTCAGGTTCAAATCTGGTTAGGGTAACAGGCTTGTAAGATATTGAAACCTCATCAGTTTTCTTGATTAACGTATGTTTGAGCCAGTCATCATCGTTTCTATCTGGACAATCGCTTCGATAATGAGAGCCTCTACTTTCCTCCCTAGCTAACGCCGACGGGATTATCGTCTCAGCAACCATTAGGAGGTTACCCAGTTCAAGCTTCTCCTTTAAGTCATAGTTATGAACTCTTCCCTTGTTAGCTAGTCCTACATACTCGTATCTATGCTTCAGAACATCAAGAATCTCCAGTGCTTCTTCAAGCCCTTCACCTGTTCTGAAGATGCTGCATTTATCCATCATCATGGATTGTAGTTCGTGTCTAATTTCATGGGTTTTCTCTTCGCCTTCCTTCTCGAAGTGCTCCACAATCAGGTCGCTTTCTTCAGGTTCAGTGGGCCATTCTGTTTCTTTGACGTAGTTGGTTACTTCTTTTCCTGCTCTTTTTCCAAAGACAACGAGATCTATGAGGCTATTACATCCTAGTCGGTTAGAACCATGTATGCTAACGCAGGCACTCTCTCCAACTGCGTATAATCCTTCTACTGGATCGCCATCTATTACTCTCCCATTTTCATCTGTGGGGATGCCTCCCATAACATAGTGGCAGGTTGGTGCTACTGGAATAAGTTCCTTAACCGGATCTATTCCCATAAATTTCTTTGATAATTCGTATATCTCTGATAAATTTTCCTTGATGATCTCTATGTCGAGATGTGTTAAATCAAGGTGGACGTAATCTTCCCCGTTTATTCCCCTCCCTTCCTTGATCTCTGAAAGTATCGCCCTTGAGACTAGATCTCTTGGCGCTAGATCCTTGATCTGTGGGGCATATTTTTCCATGAACCTGTCTCCTTCATGGTTTCTCAGTATTCCACCTTGACCCCTCGCAGCTTCCGTTACCAATACCCCGAGACCGTGAAAGCCAGTGGGGTGGAACTGTATAAACTCCATATCCATGAGAGGAACACCTGCTTCAAAAGCAAGAGCAAAGCCGTCCCCAGTGGCCACAGCCCCATTACTTGTAGTTTTGTAAACTCTACCAAGACCTCCAGTCGCTAGCACCACTGCTTTAGATTGAAATACAACGGGTTCCCCTGTAGCTATATCGTAGCAGGCTACACCAGAAAACCGATCAACATCCCTCAAAAGTTTCATAGCGAAATGTTCATGATATATCTGAACACCTTGAGAAAGGCAGCGATCATAAATTGTGTTCATGATTACTCTACCTGTTCGATCAGCTGCATAACAGGCTCTCTTCACCGGTTCCTTTCCGTAGTCTTTAGCGTGCCCTCCAAAACGTCTCTGGGCGATTAGTCCTTTTTCATTTCGGGTGAAGGGAGCTCCCATATTCTCCAACTCGATGAGGGCCTTTGGGGCTTCTTGGCACAGTATCTCTACCTTGTCTTGATCTGCTAGATAATCGCTTCCTTTTACTGTATCGTACATGTGCCATTCCCATTTATCAGTTTCCTCGTTTCCTAGGGCAGCTGCTATACCTCCTTGAGCTGCTGCACTATGGCTTCTTACAGCATATACTTTACTTATGACTCCCACATCGCAGTTTTTACTCGCTTCTAAGGCAGTCATTAGGCCAGATATGCCTGCTCCGATGATTACTGCCTCATGTTTCTTGATCAATTTTCCTCTCCTCCTTTATCTCTTGGATAATTTTTAAGTTGGGTTCCGTTGCATGCTCGAGTATCCTGTCCATTTCGTTCTCTGTAACTAATCCCTTCGCAATCGCTATCTCCATAATAGTCTTCTTGGTTTTTTCTGCTTCCTCTGCTAGCCTTGAGGCTTCATCGTAACCAATTAAAGGACTTAGTAGAGTGGAAATTGCATTACTATATCTATAGAAACGTTCTGTAACTTCTTCATTCGCAATGATACCTTCAATGCATCTTTCCCTCAGGTTCTCCACAGCGTTTTTCAGCCATTCTATTGACGTGAACAAGTTGAAAGCAATACAGGGAGTATAGACGTTGAGGTCCATAGCACCAGATCTTACAGCATTTTCAACTGATGTCCGATTTCCCAGCACTTGAAAACATACCATATTAACCGACTCAAGGATACTGGGGTTAATTTTTCCGGGCATTATGCTCGAACCTGGCTCAAACGCGGGTAAAAATATCTCCCGTAAACCAGTCTGAGGTCCACTACTCATCCACATAAGATCATTGTTCATCTTAATCAAATCAGATGAGAGAGAAGCCAGACTATCCATTACTCTCTGGAAATCATTCATAAACTGGGTTTTTTCAATAAAATCACATGAGATATGTAATGAGAAACCTGTATCTTGCTTCAAGTTTTCAATTATCATAGCAGGGTACTCTGGGTGAGTGTTCAACCCAGTCCCAACGGCAGTACCACCCAAATACAGCTCATGAAGAATATCCCCTGTCTTCTTTATCCAATTCCTGTGATTCCCTATCATAGTGGAGTAAGCTTTCATCTCCTGACCTAACGTTATTGGTACAGCGTCTCTGGTATGAGTTCGGCCACTCTTTTTTACTTCTCTGAATTCCAATGCTTTTTGGATTAATTTGTCTTCGAGTCTAGATAAAGCACCGTCCAGATCTATGAGTAGGTCAATTGCTGTGAGTCGTATGGTGTTTGGGATAACATCGTTGCTGCTCTGCATCAAGTTAACATGATCGTTCGGGTGAACCGGGAAATATTTCCCAAGTGGATGGTTTAAAAGCTCATTTGCTCTGTTAGCGAGCACCTCATTAATATTCATATTCCATGGAGTCCCAGCTCCTGCTTGGAAGACGTCAAGGGAAAAATGATCTAAAAATTTACCTTCCATAACCTCATTTGCTGCCTTAATTATCGCATCAGCATACTCTTCCTCAAGAAACCCTAATTCTCTATTTGCCTTTGAAGCACACTTTTTTACTATTGCTAGCATCTTGATAAAATTAGGGCATATTTGTTGGGAGGAAATTCGAAAATTTTCCTTAGCCCTTGCTGTGAATATCCCGTAATACACTTCAGAAGGCACTTGTTTTTGCCCCAGAGTATCTACCTCAAGACGGAAAGAAGACATAATATCCAAAAGGATGAACCCATTTTAAACATTGATAGATAAAGTTTTAGATTAGGGAGAAATGGTATCATTTTTTTCTCGCCATAATTAACGATGAATAATTGAGTATAAATAAGAGATAACGTTCAGGGGTGGTAATATGTTATATGGGACGGTAATTATTTCCTTGTTGCTGGGTTTAGCATTACTTTATTTTTCAAGTGATGTAGTGGTTGAGAAACTGGTCTTACTTGCAAGGTATATTGGCGTCTCGGCTTTTAACATAGGGTTTATTGTCTCATCTATTGGTTCTGATCTTCCTGAGATAGTAAATGGTGTTGTTTCTTCTGCTCTTGGGCATGGTGATATTGCTGTTGGTAACAGTATCGGTTCTACCAATGCGCAGCTCCTCCTTATTCTAGGCTTAATTCCCTTCTTCTGCACCTTTTGCCGACTTATTCCACGACCTTTTATCATAGTTGGAGCGTCTGAAATCCTTGTTCTCATCTTAGCTGTAGTTCTTTCACTAGATGGGATTGTAACTAGATTGGATGCGTTCTTCCTGATTATTGCTTGGGCAGTATCCATATACGTCATGAGGCGGTTCGGGGGAGACCGAATAGCTGTGGAGGAGAGCGCTGAGTACAGAGTTAAAGTCGTAGATAAGCCCTGGACGGCTCTGGGTTTGCTTCTAGGTTTCACAGGTATAGCGATAGGATCCTACCTGGTTGTAGAATCAATAATTTACATCTCCGATCTCATAGGGGTATCGGAGTTTTTTGTTAGCTTCTTCATACTCTCTATAGGAACTAGTTTACCGGAACTTGTTGTAGCTGTTTCAGCTATTAAAAAGAGGTACTACGAGCTGGCTGTGGGCGATATTGTCGGTAGCTGTATCGTTGACCTCTCTTTAGCTATCGCATTTGCCTCTTTTATAAGTCCTCTAAATGTAAGGAGGAGAGAAGTATTGATTACTGGTTCTTATGCAGTAATAATTCACTCTATTGTTATCGGAGTGCTCACTTATCGAGGTACAAACGATAAAAAATCAGGCGCTCTACTAATACTTTTATATCTGAGTACATGGTTACTCCCTCTAATATTCTTCTAAAATCTTCATGAAACCACATGAAATAGGATGAGACATAAGTATGAGGATCCACTTTAGATCTAGAAGTGAATAAATTGGCGTATGGAAATTTACTGGTCCCAGGAATAATTCTAGCCGTAGTTATCGTCATAGGGATTTATCTTATTACAATCTTCAACAGACTGCTTAGACTCCAGAACTCAGCTGAGGCTAATCTAAGCCAGATACAGGTAGCTATGAAGAAACGATTAGACATGATAGACCAGCTGCTTGGAGCAGTCAAAGGATACCTAAGATACGAGAAAGATGTGTTCAAGACGGTCACAGAGTTAAGGAGCAGAATCACCCAAGGAGAAACCGGGGAACTAGAAGACGTTGATAGGAGAAGTCGGAGTATATTCTCAGCCCTTATTGCTGTAGCCGAGGCTTATCCAGAGTTAAAGGCTGATCAGACGGTTCAGAGATTAATGGACGCTATTGTTAGTGTTGAGGATGAGATCGCCCGTCACAGGTACACTTACAATAATATTGTTCAAGAGTTCAACACGATGAGGGATACAATACCTTCAAGTTTTGTTGCAGGAGCCATGGGGCTTCAGGATCTGAGTTATCTAGAGTTTGAGGAAGAAGTAGAAGTAGCACCTATCATAGAGGGAATATCCAGTAATGAGTGAGAGCAGACAGATCATAACCCTGGTAGGGATTACGCTTGTTATCGGTGTCGTTGCTCTAGTACTCGTAGGAGTCACCCCAACCCTGGGAGAAAGTGATGCTTATGTTGAGACTTATAGAGTCGAGTTTTACCCCGATGGTGAGCTTAGGGAGGATTATACCTACCACCTGAATACGGGTGGAAACAGGTTCCTTTTCAGGGTATGGGACGACATATTAACTACCAGTGACCCGGGACAGGCTTATATCGAGCCTATCACAGTTGACCCCCCAAGCGGAGCAGTAGGATACCATAAAGACAATAATGGACGGGTCAAGATCTATTCAGACCAAGAAATACCCAGCGAGATTACTAACACAATTAGTGCACTAGCTTTCCGAAACGAGGTGGGAGCATTTAACCAGGGATACTATTCACCCGGGACCTATGATGTTGGCATGGTCTTTGTAATGCATCCACCAATTGAATACGATGAGGACGTAGCCCATCTTAACATAAAGTTCGCAGATGAGCATATTCCCTATAGAGAGGTTGAGATAGTCTTCAAGAACGCGAATTATATAGAGAAAGCTTACCCTCATCCTCCATCTTTCAGAGTCATGAGGGACGGAGAGGACCTGATTCTAATGGGTTCCTCTGGTGAGAACGGTCTCATCGAGGTGGAGTTAATGATGGAAAGAGGGGCAATGCAGAACTTTGATGGGTATCACACGATGGTGGATGATGTTAGACGAAAAACAGTAGATGCCAACAGGGTTGTTCAACTGCAGCATATCGCTGCCATAGGTTACTTCTATGGCTCAAGAATATTACTAATAATAATTCCATTGGTGCTGTATGGGATCTACTATTTCTATGGTAGAGAAAAAGACTACACTGTGCCCCGATATCTAAGTACCGTTCCCAACGAGGATAGAAAGCCATGGGTTGTTAACCAGGTCTTTGAGGACACAGCACTTGATTATGATGATAACGGGTTCTACGCTACCCTGCTGGATCTGCATATGAGAGATGTAATCAAGATAAGTACAGAGGCTGGCAAGCTACACATCGAGATAAATGAAAAAGGGGTAAATGATCCCTACGAGAGAAGGGTTATGGGATTTCTCGACTCCCTTGCAGAAGATGGTGTTGTGGACTCAGATCGCATAGACGAGTTAACGGAAAGCATAAAGTCGGATTCCGGAGAAACCGGATTTGCGAGAAACGTAAAAAACCAATTAATCGACTTAACAACATATGTAAACGAAGAAATGGCCTCTGAGTATATCATAAGGGGAAGGAGAAAACTGGTACCCCTCTTTCTGGTAACAATAGGCCTCTTGGTGGGTGCAATTATTTTGATTGCGAGCATCCCCTTTGAACAAAACCTAGTCGCAAGTGCAATAATATTATTACTAGTAACTATAGCCCAATCAGGGACCAGTCTAATCTTCCCGACTACACTATTCGGTAGATGGAAAGGAGATACTTACAGAGAAAAACTACAATGGGACGCATTCGCAAGACATCTCAAAGACTTCAGCCGAAT
>CAZLHX010000012.1:0-32058 GCA_964559475.1 uncultured Candidatus Bathyarchaeia archaeon
TGTAGCTCCATTTCTTTCCCCGTTTCAATCATTCGCCCCATAAATCTAATTATTATTCTTAACAAGTTTCAGAAGAGACGTTTATTAAAAATTATCAGTATGTATTGAGGAAATGGTTAGTCATGTATATAGATGCGTTAATAATCAATGATTATAAGACTTGAGGGAAATAAGAAAGTGAGACATTTTATTTCTCCCCAGTCATACAATAATGCTTCTTTATTAACTTTAATTTTGCATGCACGCTTTTTTATAAAGGTTCAAATTCTTGCATTTTGTACGTTTTAGGTGCAAATGGGGTATACACAGCTTACGCGATGAACATACATCTATACAATATTCTTTGTGTAAATCTAATTAACTAGTTTTTCGATGTGCTAATATTGTTATTTTTTCATATTTTTTTTAAGTAATTTGTTAAGTATCAGTTAAATATGTTGGTTTTTGTTAAAATAAATTGCGACAATAAATATTAATTTAAAAAAATAAAATTGTTGGAAAAATAAGCGTATATTTTATAAAATTTGACTTGTTTAATATAACTAAATTGTTCACTATTTTTTGGACAATTCCTAACACGTAAATACTCTATATGTAGTGTATTCTTATCGATCGAAACACTATGGAGCCCTCCTAAGGTATTAAATAAAAATTCAAAACAAGAGGTTGATTAATTGGAATATGTAAGAAAAAGAAGTGGAAAACTAGAAAAATTTGATAAAAACAGGATAAAAAAAGCGATTTTACAAGCTATTCTAGCCGTTGGTAGGGAAAAAGAAAAACAAGCCGATGAGTTGACAAATAGAGTAATAACAAAACTAGTTGAAAGTTTTAGTGAAGATGGAGTACCAACAGTTGAAGAAATCCAGGATATAGTTGAAGAATCTTTAATAAAAGAAGGATTGGTCCGAACAGCAAAGGCTTATATATTATACAGAAAGCAGCATCAAGATCTAAGAGAACTAGCAACCATATTGAGTCAAGACGATCTTATCGATAAATATATTATGAAAAAAGACTGGAGAATCCGTGAAAACTCAAACATGAACTTCTCTTTGCAAGGATTAAATAACTATCTATCATCTAATATTATCTCAAAATACTGGCTCAACAGAATATATCCGAATAAGATACGAGAGGCACATAATTCAGGGTCCCTTCATATACATGATTTAGCGGTTCTTGGTCCATACTGTGTAGGATGGGATTTACCCGATCTTCTTCTTTCAGGTTTCAAAGGTGTATCAGGGAAAGTTGAGAGTTCTCCCGCTAAACACCTTTCATCAGCCTTAGGACAGATAGTGAACTTTTTTTATACGTTACAAGGGGAAGCAGCGGGTGCTCAGGCATTTAGCAACTTTGATTCCTATCTGGCCCCGTTCATAAAATATGATAAGTTAGATAAAAAGGAACTCAAACAAATTTTTCAAGAATGGTTATTCAACATGAATATTCCTACACGTGTTGGTTTCCAAACTCCTTTTACAAATATAACAATGGACATTAAAGTTCCTGACTTTTTGAAGAATGAACCTGTGATTATTGGCGGAAAGATCCATTCCGAAACATATGGAGACCTACAGAAAGAGATGGATATTTTCAATACATGTTTTGCTGAGATTATGGCTGAAGGGGACACTAATGGGAGAGTATTTACATTTCCTATAGCAACTTATAGTATTACTGATGAATTTGATTGGGAATCAAAGACCACTGAAAGTATATTTAAAATGACTGCTAAATATGGTACACCCTACTTCTCTAACTTTGTCAACAGTGATATAAAGCCCGATGATGTCCGAAGTATGTGCTGTAGACTTAGAATAGACAATAGAGAACTCAGAAAAAGAGGGGGCGGTCTATTTGGCTCAAATCCCCTTACTGGATCTATAGGTGTAGTGACCCTAAATCTCCCACGTATAGGGTACCTTGAGAAAAGTGAGAGTGGTTTCTTTGAAAAAATTGCTGATCTAATGGATATCGCGAGGAACAGCTTGGAGATTAAGAGAAAAGTCCTAGAAAAATTTACTAATTCAGGACTATACCCATATTCAGCATATTATCTACGAAACATAAAGGAAGGGTACGGGTACTATTGGAGTAATCATTTTTCCACAATCGGTCTAGTGGGTATGGCAGAGGCAGCTAGAAACTTCCTAGGGACTAGTATAGCATCAAAGGAAGGGCTTGAGTTTTCAAAAAAAATTCTAAAATTCATGAGAGAAAGGATTCGAAGATATCAAGAAGAGACGGGTAATATCTATAATTTAGAGGCCACTCCCGCTGAAGGAACATCTTACCGTCTAGCAAGAATCGATAAAAGGAAATACCCAGAAATAATTGTTGCAAATGATGAAGCCCCCAAGAAGGGAGCAGAGCCTTTCTATACCAACTCCTCTCAGCTTCCTGTGAACCATACATCAGATCTTTTCGAAGCATTAGAACACCAAAACCAAGTACAGCCTCTTTATACTGGGGGAACTGTCTTCCACGTATTCTTAGGGGAAAGATTACCCTCCTGGAAAGCTGCCGCTAATTTGGTAAAAAAAATAACTGAAACATCAAGTGTACCTTACCTCACATTGACGCCCACGTTTAGTATCTGTCCCAATCATGGCTATCTCAATGGGGAACATCCAAGATGTCCCACATGTAATGAGACTTGCGAAGTATACTCAAGAGTGGTTGGATACCTCAGACCTGTTAACCAATGGAATGATGGAAAACAAGCTGAATTTAATAATAGAAAAACCTTCGATCAAGCAATACATTGGGCTAGCGTAATTCAGCAATGAAATTTAGTGGAATACAGAAAACAAGTTTGATAGATTATCCCAATAATATATCTACCATACTCTTTACATCAGGCTGTAACCTTAGATGTCCCTATTGTCATAACTGGCGAATCGTACTCGATTATAACGGACCTTATTTATCTGAGATAGATGCAGTAAAAATTCTTGAAGAACGAAAAAAATACATTAAACATATAGTTATTACGGGAGGGGAGCCAACACTACAGAACGATCTGCCAGAATTCCTTTCTAAACTAAAATCTCTAGGCTATGTATTGAAACTTGATTCTAACGGTATGAACCCAAAATTGATAGCAAGAAGTTTAGCATATCTAGACTATATAGCCGTTGATGTGAAAACTTCGATTGATCTCTATCCAGAACTTCAAGCTAAAAATCCTAAAAATATTTTGAAAACAATACAGGTTTTGAAAGATAGTAAAGTAAAGTATGAGTTCAGATGTACATCAGTCCCTGGATTTGTTAACGAAAAAACTGTACATAAAATTGGCAAGATGGTCGAAGGAGGCAAAAAATTTATTTTTCAGCAATTCATCCCAGGAGACACTCTTGATCCAACTTATAATTCAAAGATCCCATATAATAAGGAAAAAATATCAGAATTTGCGGATATAATGTATAACTATGTCGACGATGTTTCCATAAGGTTATGAAAGGCATTAAAAAAGTCTAATACTAAATTGACCTGAACTCAATGCATCAGACTATATTTAATCGAGGACTATAGTCTTATTTGAATCTGCGAATATACCCCAAAACAGATATAACCCTAATCAACGCCATCATGAAGACTATCCTCGAGGAAGGGTTAGAGGATAAAGACTTCATAAATGAAAGAACTAAAGGATTCCAAAAGTTAAAAACCCATCTAGACTCTTTTGAAATGGATAAAGCCGAAAAACTAACTCAGGTATCTATAAATAAGATAAAAAAAGCTGCACTTATCTACGGGAGAGCAGAAAAAGCCTGTATTCTATATAACGCTGGAATAGCGCAACACATTGAGGGGATAAATAAGATTAAGTACTTGTCAAATCTCGCTTTACTAACTGGAAACTATGGTAAACCGGGTACAGGGGTTAATCCATTACGTGGACACATTAACGGGGAAGGCTTCGGGGATATGGGTCCAGTTCCCGTTTTTTACCCTGGGTTTAATCGTGTAAACGAGGAGAGAGCTAAACGCTTCCAAGACTCTTGGAATACTGATGATCTTCCTTCGAGTAATGGCATGTCGTATATGTCTATGATGGAAAAATGCAGAACACTATATGTTATCGGTGCTAATCCAATGGTCTCTGCTCCAAACACTAAGAAAGTCCGGAAAATGCTCAACGATAAAGATCTCTTAATAGTCCAAGATATTTATCTGACGGAGACCGCTGAACTAGCGGACATCGTATTGCCTGCAGCGACCTGGTCCGAGAAAGAGGGCACAATAACACAGGTAGATAGAAGAGTCCAGAAAATAAACCTGGCAGTGCCTCCTCCGGGAGAAGCCAAGCCTGACTGGCAAATACTTTGCGAACTCGCCTCTGAGACGGGATACATTGAAGAATTCGATTACCATTCATCGGAAGAGATTTTTGAGGAGATAAGGAAAAACATACCCCAATACCGTGGGATAACGTATAAGAGACTAAAAAAGCCGGTGGAATCCAGTGGCCTTGCCCCACAGAAAAACATCCCGGAACAGATACAATGTTTGTAGACAAATTCGCCACATCAGACGGCTTGGGAGCATTCCAGGTTGTGGAGTACTCAGATCCTACAGATAATACAGATGAGGAGTATCCTTACGTTTTGATGAATGGTAGAAATATATTCCATTACCACTCGGGGACCATGACGAGGAGAACAGATAAACCTCTTCTTCCTCCATATCCCATTTTACATTTACTCCTTTTCGTGCATTTGCACAGATCAATTATGTGCATAATTACGTAAACATATAAATATTGTGGTAATCAACGGGATATTGAGATGAGGCGAGGGAGAAATAGAAGAGGGACACAGGGAAGGATACCGAGGCCGGTATTCATAGAGGATTATCCCATATTCTCGAAGTTTACACCCAGCCCGAAGACCGGAAAGGAGTCGGTTAAACTGGAACACGCGGAACTCGAGGCGCTCCGACTCGTCGATATGGAGGATATGAGCCAAGAGGAGGCAGGGATATCGATGGGGATCAGTAGAGGAACCATATGGCGCTTACTCCATAGAGCTCGAAGAAAAGTAGCTTTAGCTCTAATAGAGGGGAGACCCCTTGAAATACTTTCTTCAGAAAAAACTGATAAAGATTAAAGAATAAATATTAGGGCTATATCGATTTTCCATTTTAGAAGCTACTCAAAGCAGTTTGTGCGAACGGCCATTTACAAAAAATAGAAAAAGATTTAGAAGATCTATGTCCATATTACAATTACGAAACATTTCTTAGAGAAGAGATATAAATTAAATTTGATTTAGGATCTATGGGATATAATTAAAGGATATTAGGTTCCTTCGTGTTTTTTAGAAATACTTATATAATAATGTGCATAATCCCATAATGGATGTGTGCATAAGCACATTAAAATTTATGAGGTGAGAAAATGAGACGAGGAAGAGGTAGAGGAATATATTGGAACGGTAGATGGCCGGGAAGAGGATATTTCAGAAATATAACTCCTTGGAGCAGAGGAGGCTTTCCATATGGAAGAGGTTTAGGCTACGGATATCGGAGAGCAGGCTATACTGTACCATTTTATCCAGGCCGTTGGTGGACTAGCCCGGGATACGGTTATCGTCCCCCGTATGCGTGGAGTTACTCAAGTTATAGTTACCCGAGAGCAACCTATCTAGGCTATGGGTACTGGTAGAGCTGTAATAATATGACAACGAATAGGAGATCAGGTTAGATGTATACTCCTTATTATTTTAGTGCTTTATGGCCACGAGTTTATGGTTTTCCTGTAAACTCAAGACAAAGCTTGGAATGGGATTTAATTATGCTTGAATCGTACAGGGATGACCTTGAATACGAAATAGAGGAGATAAATCAGGAGTTAGAGGACGTTGAGGCACGTATCGAAGAGTTGGCTAAGTTGATGGAGGAAGGAGAAGAGCAAACTGCACCGGGTTTCAGGGCTTCAACTTTGTGGAACATTTACCCATTTGGGACAATAACTTCACGTAAGGAGGAGGCATATATGCTGGAGAGTGTTGAGAAGGATTTGAGTCTTCAGTTAGAGAGAATTAAGAAAAGGCTTGCAGAACTGGGATCGGGGGATAATCAGTGAAAGTTGCTGTTTCCTCCTCTGGTAATACCTTGGATTCGCAGGTAGATCCCAGGTTTGGTAGATGTCCCTTCTATATCATTATAGATGTTGATACAATGGATCATGAAGTAATAAACAACACTAGCATGAGTGCGCCAAGTGGAGCGGGAATAGCTGCAGCTCAACTCGTAGCAGGAAGAGGCATAGATGTTGTATTGACGGGTTCCGTCGGGCCTAACGCGACTCAGGTTCTATCCCAAGCTGGCGTAAAGATCATTACCGGTGCTCAGGGTTCAATACGCCAAGCTATTGAGGCTTTTAAAAAGGGAGATTTGAAGGAAACTCAACAAGCACCTTATAGCGGATATGGCGCAGGTATGGGAAAAGGTATGGGAATGGGGAGAGGAATGGGACGAGGTGTGGGAAGGAGGACAGGGGGCGCCTATCCATACCAGGCTCCACCATCCTATATCGAGCCTACAACTAAAGTAAATGAAGAAGATATGTTAAAAGAACGTCTTGAACTTATTGAGGAGGAACTTGTAAAAATTAAAAAGAGGCTAGAGGAGCTTAAGAAGTGACACCTAGGATAGCGATCCCGACTAATAATAAGAAAGGATTGCAGGATGAGGTAGCTGATGTTTTCGCAAGAGCCTCCACTTTCACAATTATTAAGTTCTTTAAAGATGAGATTAAAAAAGTAGAAGTAAAAATAAATAAAGCTGCAAAGATCAAACATGGAGCTGGTCCTATCGTTTCCAGAGAATTAGTCCAGAAAAATATTGATTATATCATAGCCGCTGAGTTAGGTCCTGGAGCTACAGATTTTCTTAAGATGGAGGATGTTAAAATCATAAAGGTGCACCCAAAAATCAAGGTAAACGAGGCTATAGAAAAAATTCTACTTAATGGATTAGAACAAAAACCTAGCTTATAAAACGCATAAAGGTATAAACTATGTTTCTTGTGATTAATCAAGATTTTTTAAACCATATTTTAGTATCATTTGACATCGGGTAATTATATGGAAGTAGTAATTCTCTACGATAATGAAGTAAAAAAAGGATTCAAGAAAGGTTGGGGTTTTTCCTGTCTGGTTGGAGAGGAAGTACTATTTGATGTAGGAGCAGACTTTGAGAAATTAATGTTCAATATTAACAAGGCTTCTGTGAATATTGATAAGGTTGATAAGGTAATTTTGTCACACCAGCACAGAGATCACGTGGGTGGAATAAAGATCTTAAGTAAAATGGGCGATGTTAAGGTGTTTATTCCAAAATCTTTCTCAGCTCATTTTAAGCAAAGTTTGAAAAATTATCCAAACGTTACCTGTGTAGAGGTAGATGAAGCAAGAGATATTGGTGAAAGTTTTTTCACCACCGGCGAACTTGGACGTTTCAACAAAGAGCAGTCTCTGATTGTAAAAACAAAAAATAGAATTTCAGTGATTACTGGCTGTTCTCATCCAGGACTTGAAAACATATTGAAAAAAGCCTCAAGTTTTGGAGATATATATGGAGTAATAGGAGGCTTCCACGGCTTCAATAAGTTAGAAGTATTACGAAAAATTAAATTAATTGTACCCTGCCATTGCACAACGCAAAAAAAACAGATACTAGATACCTATTCTAAGACTAGTAAGAAGTGTTCAGCTGGTTGTAAAATTCAGATATAATGTTGAAATTATTCTAAATTTAATGGCATTGTACTACAATAAAGTTTGTAAATGCATGCATGCCATGAAGCGGACAGCAGAAAAAACGATAATATCCTTGTCTGTAGTGCTTGCTTTTCTACTTAAATCTAATGAATCTCCAGTATAATCTGCAATATCCTAGATCTCTGGTCTCTGATAATTATGAGCCAAGATAAGGGCGTTTTTCAACTCTTTTATTTTTTTTATTTCTTCAACAAGATCTTGATTATACATCACCTTTGTAAATAAAAAATTAATTTAAAACTCTTTATCCGGTTACAAAAATCAGGATTATTCGCATAAATGCCTTATCAGTATTCTATTAATATCTATGATGCATGATAAGCTGAAGGACGCGATGAGACGCCAGCTATTGTTAGTGGCTGGGTCCCGCGATGAGGGGGTTTATAATCTTGATCTGCAATGTGTGTCGATGATTTCCAGTCAAATGTTACCAGTAGGTCTAGCTACAGATTCAGAATAATATATCAAACCTAGCAGTATTCTGGAATCGGACCCAATGTACTATATAAAATACAGTGGCGGTCATTTTGGTGGTATAGAAATAGTAGAATTAAAAATAGGAGACCTGAGGATGCATACGTACATAATCGCGATCAAGCTTAATATTATTATTTTTCTCTAAAAAGTTTTTTTTGTAAGTTTACTTGATGCGAGTGCACCCCACAGCACGTGAGGCCAGCGTAGGTCTAAAATTCTGCCTTACTGTAATCCACAAAGTTCATTATTTTGTGTATGCTTCAACAAGATCCCTTGAAGTAATGATACCAACCATCTTTCTCTCTCTCATGACGGGTAGCCGCCTCACATGTTTATTCGCCATCACGTATGTGGCTCTATGCACACTGGTTCCTGTTGGAATTGTTATGAGAGGTGAGGAAGCGCTTTCACCAACTTTCGACTGCAAGGTTTTCCCTTTAGCTAGAAAAGTAGTCAAAAGGTCTCTTTCGGTGAAGATGCCGAAAGGTTCACCACCTTTGTTTACTATCACGCTGCCTATCCGCTTCTCTCCCATAATCGTTGCTACGGCCATTATCGTGGTGTCCTCGTTTACGGATATCACATTTTTCGTCATATATTTATCGCAAACTACCATGGTTTCAGGGCACTCTGGTAGTACCTTGACTAGGTCTGAAGTGGTCACAATGCCTACTAGTTTCCCGTTTTGAACTACGACCAGTCTTCCTTTCTTGGTCATCATGGTTTTCGCTGCCTCTTTAATAGTGATCTCCGGCGTTATCGTTATCAGCGGGGTGGACATGCCCTCTTTGACTCTAAAAGGAGCGATTTTTCCGTCTATACCAATGAATCTGCTCAGAAGATCTCGCTCAGTAAAAATCCCCCAAGGTGTCTCTTCGCCCTCAACAACCAGACTTCCGATATGTTTCTCCCCCATAATCTTTGCTGCTTCAGTCATAGTAGCCTCTTCAGATATTGTCACTACGTTTTTACTCATAATGTCTTTAACCAGTCTATACCTGGATTGTTGTCGCTTGTATTTCTCGTATCCTATATCTTCCTGCCCCATCATTTCTTGAATTCCTCTATCTATATGAATGTCTAGTGTGCTACTTGAATATTTTCCATGCATTTTCTTATATGCATTCACCCATATACTCTGTAATATGAGGGAACGTTTAATCACGTCAACTGGTGGTAAAGGGGGTACGGGTAAATCTACTTTCGCGGTTTTACTAGCCCTTAAACTATCCAATGATGGAGAAAAAGTAATTCTTTGTGACTGCGACGTCGAGTGCCCTAATGATTACCTTTTACTAAATAAAAAGATAGTTGACCCTGACCCAATTCACCGGAAAATGCCAGAACTGGATGAGGAAAAATGTATCAAATGCGGAATGTGTTCTAAGGTTTGTAAGGAAAACGCCATCTTCTGGGTCGAGGATAAATACCCGATGCTGTTTCTGGATCTGTGCAGTGGCTGCGGAGCGTGCTGGATAACATGCCCCAACGAGGCTATAAGACCTAAAGATGAAGAAGCCGGCGAGTACTTCATTAACAAAGTAAAAAATAACCTCTGGCTGGCAACCGGAAGATCCAAACCTGGGATCTCAGAGACAGGGCCCATAGTAGGCGAAGTTAAAAGAAGGGCTGTTAAGCTTGGAGAGGAAATTAACGCCGATCGAATACTATTTGATACCTCGCCGGGAACTCATTGTAACGTAATTCAAGCCCTTATAGGATGTGGTAAGGCGTATGTTGTAACGGAGCCCACGCCCCTCGGAGCACATGACGCAGCCCTGATTCTTGAGCTCATCAATAAGATGCAAATCCCCGCAGAGATCGTGCTGAATAAATCTGATGTAGGTGATAGGGAGCAGGTTGTAGAAATCGCTGAAGAATTCGGGGTGCCTATAACCATAGAGATACCTTATTCTGATGAGCTGGTAAAGGCTTACTCCCGTGGAGAGCTTGAGGAGATGGTGTATTTAACATGAAAATGGTTGTTGCCTCGGGGAAGGGAGGAACCGGTAAAAGCATGATAGCTAGCTCCATGGCGATGCTTTTCTCGGAGAAAAAAAATGTAGTTGCTTGTGATTGTGACGTGGATGCGCCTAACCTAGGGCTCTGGCTTGGGGTAACAGAATATGATACCACGGAGAGGATCTCAACATCAGAGAAGGCGTATATAGACCCTGAGAAGTGCTCTACGTGTGGAGAATGTTATGAAGCCTGCCAGTTTACTGCCATTGACAGGGATAATGGCTACACTGTTAACCCTCTTCTATGTGAGGGATGCGGTGTCTGCCAGCTAGTTTGCCCTGAGAACGCTGTTGAGCTTAACAGCGTGATGAACGGGGAGATCATGGTGGACGAAGCTAAACTGGGTTTTCCCCTTGTCTCAGGCCAGCTTTACCCAGGTGAGACAGGATCAGGTAAGATTGTCCAGGAGCTCAGGTTGAGGGCGGAGAAATATGATCATGATATAATGGTCCTAGACTCTGCGGCTGGGATAGGGTGCCCCGTAATAGCGTCAGTAACCGGCTGTGACTACGCCCTCTTGGTAACTGAGCCTACGCCTTCTGGGTTCACTGACCTCGGCAGGATCCTTGAGATCGTTAATCATTTCAAGATACCATTCGGAGTCATATTGAACAAGTGGGATATAAACCCTGAACTCTCAGAGGAGATAGAGTCCTGGCGCGGCGAACGTCTTTTGGGAAAAATACCTTACGATAGAAAGATCGTTGACTCACTTGTGAACCTTAAACCAGCTATATACTCAGATACATTAGCCAGTAAGGAAATAATCAAAGTCTTCAAGAAACTCGATGCTGAAACCCTTAAAAATTTATGAGAGTAATATAATTGTATACTCGTTTATACATATACGTGCAATCATGAATATACATGCAGTATATTTTTACTTTTTTTCAATTAACAAATAAATGGGGTAGTCTTCGGTATGGCAACTCCATACGTGGAGCATGCATGATTTCATAAAGTATAGAATATGGATGAGAAGAAACTGTAAAATGAATGCATAAATGAACCTTTTTAGATCAACAGATATTTGATTTAAAAGACATTACGCCTTCTCATAATGTCCGCAGCTTATACGTATGTAGTTGTATTCCATTTTTTTTATTAAGCTTACAAAAAATAGTGTTCAATTTCCACACAACATAAAGCTTATTGCTATTAGGTCTTGAAAAGCGAAAAATGAAATAATGGCGTGACCCATCATTTTTAATATTTAACCATCTATTTTTTGTTGATATGGATAAGAGAAAAGACAAGGAGCTTGAGATCATCAAAGAAAGGAAGCTTAAGGAAATTATGAGAGATGTTTCTAATAGGACTGAAAACGAGAAACCCATAATCAAACCTTCTGGTAAACCTATTGATCTAACTGACGCTAACTTCAAAAAGTTTACAGAGGATAACAATCTAGCAGTTATTGATTGCTGGGCTCCATGGTGTGGACCATGCCGTTTCGTCTCACCAGTTATTGAGGAACTTGCAGAGGACTACACGGGGAGGATAGCTTTCGGGAAACTAAATGTGGATGAAAACAACATGGTGGCACGTCAATATGGTATAATGAGTATTCCCACATTATTGGTTTTCAAAAACGGGAAACTAATAGATCAGATAGTAGGTGCAATGCCAAGACAAAGCTTAGAGCCAAGAATAGTGCGCCATCTTTAAATCACAAAATCGACATAAAATTTAGTCACATAAAAAATCTTAATCAAATTGGGATCCAAGTGTCAAAGTTGCCCTCTGGATAATGTTTATGTTCTCAAACTCCACTAAAGTGTAGATCAAGTACGGCTTTAGGTTTGGCTAATTATGTGTTTAATAAAGGTCTATATAGATAAAGAAAAGGGTAAGGAACTTGTTGCGGAAGAGGTTGCCTTCGTAGTTAAGGAAGAGGATAAAATTGTGCTTCGTAGTTTAGAGTTCAAGGATGTATCCTTACTAGAAGGCGTAGACATATCATATCTAGATACCCTTAACTCAGTGATGATGATTAAGCAAAAAAATGAGGGAAACTAATGATGAAGATAATGGTATGTGGAAAAGGAGGTTCAGGTAAGACCTCCCTCACTGTTTTAGCAGCAAGAGCACTATCTGAGACAAATAAGGTTTACGTAATTGATTCCGATGAATCCAACATGATGCTACCCAAGATACTGGGTGTAGAATCCCCAAAAGCGATAGTAGAGTACCTGGGTGGAAAGGGAACCATATTCGAGAAAGGCGAGGTGAACCTAGCAAAGGCGTTGGCAATAGCAGGAGAGGGCATTAAGCTAGATGAGCTGCCTAGAGAGTACATATCATCGTCTTCAGAAGGGATCCAGTTGTTAACGATAGGAAAGGTTAGAGAGTTTGGTGAGGGATGCGCGTGCCCATTTAACTTCTTGTTAAGGACGATCCTTAAGAACCTTGACCTGGCAGAAGGGGAGGTGGTTCTCGTGGACACGGACGCTGGCGTAGAACATCTTGGTAGAGGGGTTGAAGAAGGCTGTGACGCGGTTTTTGCAGTAGCTGACCCAACTGCTGAATCACTAGAACTAGCTAAAATTCTCCAAGATTATTTAGCAGAGACGGGTAAAAGATTCTGGCTCGTTGTTAATAAATCCACGCCAGACATATATGAGATCATCAAGGGAAAGGCTGAGGAAATGGGGTTAGAAGTTTTAGGAACCATGAGATTTGACGAAAAAATCTTCAAGTCTTGTTTGGAAGGAGTTAGACTAGAAGCAAAAGAAGGCTATGACGACGTTAAAACATTATTAAAAAAAGCTAATTTGCTTTGAAACTGCATCTTTTCTTTTTGGTTTATAATGAATCCAAGGATTATCCAATGGACATATTAAGCAAATTTACTTTTTTGCTTATAATTTTGTATTTTTTCCCATTATATTTGCGTATATACAGTATTACTACAATGTTTATGGTGAATTATTTTTTAAAAAAATCTTGATAGAATATCATCTCTTATATCGATATTTTCTAATTTTTCTCACATATTTTCATTCTTTAATTCTTAGGGGGCCCTAATACACATTTAGAAGAATTAAAGATCTTTCAAAGATTTTAGCTATATCTTAAGTTTTATTTAGAGCCTCTCAGATTCTATTGAAACATCATACGGGACCAGTATCTTTTACCCCTTTTTCATTTATAGTCAAAGTTTAAATTTGATTGAAATAAAAAAATAAATATTATAGTTATGCCGTATATACTAACATAAGCAGTATTAATACAAATTCTATATTATAGTTATAACTATAATATTTTAGAGTCATGCGTAGAAAATTGTTAGGAGAGGTATAGGGAGAAATTCATATGTATGTGTATGGTCCGGTACCATCTAGACGTTTAGGAAAAAGCATAGGTATTAATCATATTCCACCAAAAATTTGTTCTTATTCTTGTATATACTGTCAGCTAGGAAATACAATCAAGAAACAGGTAGAGAGAACAAGATTTTATTCGCCTGAGAAAATTTACAGTGAGGCTAAATCTCAAATAAGAAAAGCAGTTGACCGAAAAGAGAGAATTGATTATCTTACATTCGTTCCTGATGGAGAACCAACCCTTGACATTAACCTTGGAAAAGAAATTGAGCTACTAAAATCTCTTGGAAAAAAGATAGCGGTAATTCAGAATTCTTCTTTATTATGGCGTGAAGATGTTAGAAATGATCTATTGAATGCGGACTGGGTATCGATAAAAATTGATGCTGTGAGCCAAAATAAATGGAATCTTTTAAACAGGCCTCATGAAGAACTTAAAATAGACGATATTCTGAAAGGGGTTAAGGACTTTTCCGGGCAATTCAAAGGGGAACTTGCAACAGAGACGATGATGATCCGTAATTATAACGATGATTTAAACGAAGTAGAAAAAATAACCAATTTTATTGAAGAAATTAATCCGGATACTGCTTATATTTCAATCCCTACAAGGCCCCCAGCAGAAAAGTTTGCTAGGATGCCTAAAGAGACTGCAATAAACCAAGCGTATCAAGTTTTTAGTAAGAAACTGGAAAATGTAGAGTATCTAATTGGCTATGAAGGGAATGAATTTGCTTATACTGGAGAAATTGATAAAGATCTCTTAAGTATTACATCGGTTCACCCTATGAGAGAAGAAAGTGTTAAGAAACTGCTTTTAAAAGCTAATTCGGGCTGGGAAATCGTCGAAACCTTAATAGAAGAAAATAAATTACTTGAATTGGATTATAGGAACAAAAAATTCTATATGAGAAAAATTCCAAGCAGGATTGAACCCAAATCATGAAGCAAATATTTCCCCATGGTTTGGTTTCAGTTAATTAGTGCTTCATCCCTGTTATTTGCGTGATTGTTCGGGCAAAATACAGTCCCCCTAGATGAAGCCGCCGGAAACTCCTCATACTGCTTCCATTTCTCACCACATATAGAACACTTCATCTCAACGATTTTTGGATCAAACCATTGAACCTCCTCATCCGAAGAAATTTCAGATATCTCCGCATCATCCTTAAGTGATTCAAAATCAACTAAGACATGTTCATTTTGACTCCAGATATAGATACCATGTTTAGGACAGCGATAAAGTTCATAGGGAAAAGTCAATTTCATATCACGCCAATAATGAGTTCTAAATTCTCTTAGGAATAATGCACAGACTGGGCATTTACCCTTGGTATTGCTCATAATTAAGAATAAAGATATAAAACTATAATAATTTCTCTAAAAAACTAACGTTTTCTTAAACATCGAAAATCTCGGATAAACCGTATTTTTATATGAAATAAATTAAAAAAGTAACGAAAAAAGGAAAACGCTTAACTATTCTATCTTTATCATTCTCCATTCTCTATAATCAGTCAACACTTTATGATAACCCTTTAACATTTCATCTATGTCATCGCTACCAGTATCTACTCGCAGGGACTTAAGATCAGAGATTTTATTTCTTGTAGCTATCACAAGTATATTATCTTTCCCGACAAATCTGATTACCTCAGGTGAGAACTCTTGATTCCCTCTGCCAAAAATGAATCCTTGCCCACCAATAGGAGATACAATTATTTTTACATCCTTATAGCTTTTTAAAAGAGTTAAAATATCTTCTTCATTGAGATCTTTTTCAATAATCTCTCCATTAAAAACAGCATCTACTCCTAATAAGGTCTTATCAACTTTTAACTCATCAGTAACTTGGCGAGTGGTAGTACCAGGACCTAAAAGATATAAGACGTCTTGATTCATCTCCTCAATAATGTATCTTGCTATAGCCTCTTGATTTTCTTTTTGTGATTCTTTTGCTCTAGAAGGGGCCTTACTTGCTTGAATAAGATTTCTAACGGATGGGACCCTCACATAACCATATAAACTGACATCAAGTTTCGATTTCCTAAAGGCATCTTCGTTTATATCGAGAACTTCCTTCTCGACTATTTCCACATCTCCTTTAATAAAAGCATCAATAACCTCTGCAGCAGCATCAGGATTGACTGCAAAAACAGAACTAAACATTTTGACACCTGAAGGAATACCTAAGACTGGTATTTGGGAATTAATTACGTCATATATGTCTCTAGAAGTACCGTCACCACCGACGAAAACAAGAACATCTATTTCCTCTTCTAACATCTTCTTTACGATTCTTTTTGTATCATCACTTGTGGTATTTACCCCGACATCTAAAGAACCGACGACCTTGTATCTAATTCCTGTATCACTTACAATACTTTCACCCATTATTGCGGGAGCTACCACAATGAATAATTGATCAACATATTTAATTTTAGAAATAAAGGCTCTTGCCCTTTTAGGTGTAACAGGTTGGGCGCCAAGTTCTAATGCTTCTTTATAAGCATCTCCGTCTGTACCCTTTAAACCAACAGCTCCGCCCATTCCCGCTATTGGATTGATTATTAAACCCATTCGGATCGTATTATATCACGTTTATTTATATGGTTAGTTAATAATATAAGTGGTAATAGTTTAACTAATCCTTAAAAATTACATTATTGTATATTCCAATTTTAATCATATGGAATTAAAAACATATATTGACAAGGTCAAAAATTGAGTGTTATTTAATTTCTGATAAGACAAAATTAGATCAATCTTTTACTAAACCTATATTCTGTTTATTATTATACATAATCATAAGTTAGACATATAATAATATAATTTATAGACAAAAAACATTATTTTCTATGGCTATATATAATAATATAATGATAGAGACAAAAAACATTATTTTCTATGGCTATATATAATAATATAATGATAGAGACAAAAAAACTTGTCAACATTTTACTAGATTTTGGAGGAGAAAAAATTATCAACTACTGCGAAAATGAGTTAAAAAAAGGAAAATCTCCTAATGATATTTTTACAGAGCTTTCGGTTGGCTTAGAGGAAATCGGAGAAAAATTTGAAAATGGACGTTATTTCACATCGGATCTTATAGTCTCAGGTAGTAACATGAAAAAAGCTGTTGAATGTTTAAAACCATTATTTCTTAAGGATTCAAAAAAACCCCAGGGAAAAGTATTGATAGGAACAGTAAAAGGGGATGTACACGACATTGGAAAAACTATATTTTCTATGATGTTACAATCTCAAGGTTTTGAGGTTTTTGACCTTGGAGTCGATGTTGAGGTTGACAAATTTCTTGAGGGTATAGAGAAATTTAATCCGGATATTTTAGCTATGTCGACTCTATTGACATCTACACAGTCCAATATAGAGGTAGTAATTAATAAGTTAAAGAATAGTGCCCTTAGAGAGAAGGTGAAAATTATAATCGGAGGACGCCCAATCAATAAGGAATACGCTGTATCTATTGGTGCAGATGCATATGGTAAAGATGCTGTCGAAGGAGTAAGAAAATGTATTTCACTACTCGGGGGGTATTAACTTGGGTTTAGAAAATGAACCAAGAATATATATCATTTATAGCGGTCCATTTGGAGAACAACTAATAGATAATTTTGCTGTTCATGGTATTGGAGATAAGATTGTAGGATTATATGAGTTTGAACCGGAGATCATTGAAGAAGAGCATCCTTCAGAACCAGATGTGTTGAAGCAGATTTGGGATAACCCAAGCAAGTATGTACCAAAAAATCTGCCAATTATGGAGTGTGATTTGCTAATAGTCCTTGGAATACATCCTTTACTTGGTGATATAATTCCTTCAATAGCTGAAAAGTTGAATGCGAAAGCAGTTCTTTACCCTCTAGATGACAGTGATCGTATACCAGAAGGCTTGAAAACCATAAAAGATGATCTTGAGGCACTGGGAATTCCTCATGAATTTCCTAAACCATTTTGCGTCATGGATAAAAGCGAAAATGAGTATATTAATTACATATTCAAAGAAGTTGGTGTACCAAAATTTAATATTAAACTTGATGAGGATAAACAGATTATAAAGGAAATTGAAGTTGTGAAAGACACCCCTTGTGGCTCTGCAAAAAGCGTTTCTAAAAAACTGGCTTACTTTTCATATAGTAATATGAAAGCGTTTAGGGAAAAAATTACCACAGAACACGAAAACGAAGAGAACGAGAATTACTGTTTAGCATCTATGGATCCCATAGAACCATTGATGCAGGAAGCAGGTGACATACTAGTTGAGAGCACATACGAAGCGTGTGGTTTCCCTACTATTGGAGACCACATTATTGAACAAATAAAACTAGAAGAGGGAATTTCTATTAAAGATCTAACGAATCTCCTAGCTTATGAACTGAAAGCATGTGACGCCCCTAGAACAATTGAACGTAAAATTGATGAACTTGTATCAGAGGGGAAAATAATTAGAAATGGAAATAATTTATCTATAGCCTAGATTTTTTTATACTCCTCAAAAGATAGTTCTTTCATATATTCATATGAAAAATCAGGGATGCTTTCAAGGCTTTTATGCTCCGTGTTTTTCGCAATATAATCTACATCTTTTCTTTTTGGATCAGAAAGTAAGGCTTCCCGTGCTCCTTCTAGAGCAGCATTTCCCACTCGCTCAATCTTCTGTATATAGATATTGGGTAATAATCCTATTTTTATTGCATTCTCCACATCTATGAAATTACCAAATCCTCCAGCGAGAAAAATGGTATCAACATCGCCAAGTTTAGAGCCATTAATTTTTATTAAAGTTTTTACTCCGAGGGATATTGCTGCTTTTGCTAATTTCAGCTTATCTATATCCTCCTCCGAGATAGTTATCGGATTGTCCCTGTCAACTATAACAAAAGAGTTTCTTTCTTCAGTAAATCTGCCTCGCCAATCAATAATTTCTCTATCAAGCAAATTAGCTAATACATCAATTAATCCTGATCCGCATATACCTATTGGCGGTAAATCACCAATTGTCTCATACTCGACCACAAGATCTTGGTCAATACTTACATTCTTAATTGCTCCACCCACTCCAGCCACTCCCCATTTAATCCCAACCCCCTCAAAAGCTGGACCAGAGGCACATGATGTAGAGATCATTCTATCTTTATTTCCAAACACTATCTCTGTGTTGGTGCCAATATCTATCGCTATGTTAAGACCTGCCTCTCTATGCAGATTCGTAGCTAAAACCACGCTAATACAATCCGCTCCAATAAATCCGCTTATTAGAGGCATTCCATATACGGTAGCATTCGGATTTATGTTTAACCCGAGTTCCTTTGCCTGTTTATAGACGCTGGTCTTCATATGGGGATTATAAGGTGCCTCTCCCAGTCCTTTTACGGGTAGACCAAAAAATAGATCCCTCATAGTTGGGTTACCAACAATTACAGCCTCATAGATCTTATGAGGGTCGACAGGCAGGTTTTGTATCATACCATTTACTGCGTTTCTTATTTCTTTTTCAAGGGGTTCCTGCCCATTACTGTTAGCATAAGTTATCCTGCTTATTACATCATTCCCATATTTTATTTGGGGGTTTTCTCTTGAGACGACAAGAATATCCTTTCCAGTCTCAAGATCTGTACAGTACATCGACAGCGTTGTTGTTCCGATATCTAAAGCTAATCCCATTAAAGCCCCTTCGTAGATGCCAATTTCCTTATTCCGCCAATATACAGTATTTCCATGTAGTGATATACGTTTCACACAAGGATCAAGCACTATGTTTTTTCTTTTACCCGTGGGTAATATAGTGAAAGTTCTTTCAGGTACCACGACAAATAGATCCTGATTATCGCTAACAACTCTGGCTTGGCATGCTAGTCTATACCCAGGCTCTCTTATGAACTCACGTTCAGAATCTGTTAAAGAACCGAGTAAACTTGAATCATTTACTTGAACTAAACATTGTTTACAATCCCCTAATCCCCCACAAGAAGCATTAATATCTACATCGATACTCCTAAGATGTTCAAGCAGTGTTTTCCCAATGATTAATTCTGTTTTTTTAGCATAACCTTGTACCTTCAGGAACCCCATAGCTACCAAGTCCGAAGTTAAGTTCTTTCTTGATAGAAATTTTTATCAAGAAAGCTCTTAACGCCAGCGGAATCCTTTGGACCTACCAAGACATCCCAGCCTGAGGCTATCTCAGTTTCTCCGCTTATCCTCGCTGCTAACCCGGGGGAAACAATCTTTCTATGGGTCACCATGTCTTCTATTCCTGTCTCATCTAAAGTCTCTTTTACCTTATCTGCAGTCAGTTTTCCTCCGGCTACAGCTGATTCAACGCTTATTCCCTCGGTATCAACTACAAGCATGTAACAGTCCAGATCTTTCACATCTTCTTGAACGGTATAATAGGTAAGGGCAAAATTTGTTGTATATAGAACAGGAGAATGCTCATCTGGTGTACCAAATGTTCTCAATCCGGGTTCTACAGTTACAGGTTTTACAGGATCAGTGTATATATTTGTTCTCCAGATTACAACGGGTAAAATTGACCACATTTCCACATTATTTATTATTAGAACATCTGCATATCTGCTCAACAACATTGATGAAATGTACGATTCCTTCCAAGCTTTGATCTCGGGTTCTTCCTCATCTAAGCCCCATGCAGAGATAGGTGTACCTAACAATGGAAATCCCGAAAGATCGTCTTTTTCCTGTATTGCGCTTCTTCTTAACATGGTAAAATTATTGAGAGTATCTCTAAGCCCCTCATCAGGAAGAGTCCCTGGGTCAAGCACGATGTCATCGATCCCTTCTTTCATTAGAGATACTGTTAGAAATCTCAGTTGATTCAAATCGTTTGGAGCGGATACTACTATTGGGCATTCGTATTTTTTTGATAGTGCAGCCATTTCTTCCCAGTTTTCTTGATTTGCGGCATAAATTAGAGGCCTCTGTCCTTTTAGTATTATTAGTCCTTGTTCTATCACTTTGGGATTGAAAGAACATAATACTATTGGCATATTTGTAACATCTGAAACCTTAACAACACATTCTCTGAATTTTATTGGGTCGTTTGAACTTGATCTTATTGCAATTAAGTCTAGACTGAGATCCATGCCTATGTATCGATATTCCCAGTCACTAGCTTTCTTGACCTTAGCAAGCATAATGTCTTCGGGCATAGTGTCACTTACTGTAATAGCTATGGCAGTAGGATTGCTATATCTGAACTCATGTCTATATAAAACCGTCTTTCCTCCGATTCTGACTTCATTCTCTTTGCTTTGAAGCCTTATCTCTCTTACAGCTGGCCTCAACAAGACCTCTAGCTTATCCTTTTTTTCCTTATATTGAGATTCCTGGTATAGGGGGATACATTGTTCGAGATCAAGTTTCCTATCTGCTACTTTTGTAGCGAACGCGAAACATGTGTCCTCACCACATTCCCCACAGTTTGTTTTTGGGAGTAGGTTAAAAACATCCAAAGGGCTAATTTTCTTAGACATTTTTAGTTAGCCTCCAAATTAATCCAGTTAATAGGAGATTTTGCTGACTCTGGGTCCATTAGCCATTTAGATACTTCCTTAACGGTTCTTATCGCGGCAGGATGTAATGAGATAAACATGTCTACACCGGCAAGCAGAAAGGTTAGAGTTGATGTTGTTTCCCAAAGTGGGCCTCTGAGCATTCTTGGTCCAAGTTCAGGATCCTTTCTCCAAGCTTCTCTGGCAGCCCATGAGTTAGAGGTGGCAGCAGCCATTGGGTTCTGAAGTTCTTCATCAGCCCAAAGTGCGGATAGACGCATTCTCTCCATTATCGTGAAAGCATATTCTATACCATAACCAAGAGCTGCTGAGGTTGGATCTATAATTATTTTCTCTTTTGGAATATATTCTAGAAGATTTCTGTTTAGCTCCTTCTGCTGATTTATATCAAGAGACGTCCAGGAAAGAACCGCATGATCATACTTTTTTGCTGCTTCCGCTATCGGCTCATAAAGATCAGGTGTCGCAGAGCTAAGTAATACTCGTTCTCCCTCCGCAACCTCAGCCATCTTGGAAAGCAGATCACCATCCTTCTCAGGAGATCCTGAGCCTCCAATTATTATTGGGACATCTACAGCTTGTAGAACATCCTCAACTACCTTTGCAGATTCACTGATAGGTGTATCACTAATTAAGGGATCAGTGCTTATGAGTTCTATATCGATCATATCAACATCAAATTTTTCGACGTAAACCCTTGCCCACTCAGCAGGATCATCCAAAACCTCATCGAAATGGCTTCTAACTGGTTTTGGTAAGCTTATTTTCATATCAAAAACATCACCAACAACAACTGGAGGATTGGGTTTCTCAGCTTCAAAAGTGTAAAATGGAGGAGTTTTAGATCCGCCAACAGTAATTGATCTGCCTCTAGTCCCTCCCTCTGCTTTTGTGGCTCCTAGAATAACTTCAGCTACCTCACCTCGATATTGATTCACCGGTGGGATAAATTCATAAGATTCTAACTCTGGTTGTTCTTCCACTGGAGCAAGCTGTTTAGCAAATTGCAGGGCTAAGATTTGGGTTGGAAGTCTAAAACGTAAACGATCGATTTCAAAATTAACGTCTTCGATTTCGATTTCTTTCATATCTTTTAATAATGAAAAAAAACTATCGTCCAACGCGTTCTTTTTATTTTTACTCATAATCAGCCCTCCCCTGAATCAATTTTTTTTATCCTTACTTTATCTGCGTGTATTTTCACATTTTCTAAGGTGAATTCATAACCTCCGAAAGAGGTGGTAATGCTGGGGACGGTTGCAAATTGTTTAGTTGGAGATACTTTCTCTATGGCTTTAACCTCTTCAGGGGCCTCTTCGATCATAGCCTCCCAACGATCCACAACGGGGTGCTCTACATCTTCTAAAAATTGTTTTAGTTCATTTACAGTAGATACAGACTCTTCTGAGGGTATCTTATCTTTAACTTCATCTGGGATGAAATCATATACTCTTTCTTTGATCTTTTCAGGCATCCAAACTATACGGTCCCAACCGTCATCCACTTGTAAGAACTTTGGGCTCCTCATGTATTCAATGCTCAGCCCGTGAAATCCATCTACCTGCGTTCCGCCAGCGGTCGTATCAGCCATAGTTGAGAAGGGCAAACCATTAACTGTTTTCCCTCTAAAATCTCTGTCTACTATTCCTAGGCCATCAACCTCTGGTATATAAAAGGCGATAGCCTCGAAACAACCACATGAAGTATGAGGGTACCCAAACGAGGAGTATAGCCATACTCTATTAACTTCTCCTAGGGTCTTCTCCTTAGACATCTCATTAACGCCTAAATATTCCCCCGTCCACTCATCAACGCATTCTCCTTTTTCAACTGCAAAGATAGGGCCCTTTGGATCAATTCGTGCTGCAGCTCTTCCATCAAACCAGCTTATAGCACCGCAATTTGCATATCGCTGAGGAGTAATAGTGCATACATGGGAGGGCGCGAAAGATTGGCACAAAGTACATCCATAAAATACATCAGCTTCAGAATCTTTCATTCCTCTTGCCCGCGCGTCTCTCGCTTCATATACTTTTAATGCTTCAGCGCGCCTCTTCATAACCTCTTCCGGGTCAGTAATGAAGGTTATTTGTACTTTCTCTATCAAGGACATATCTGTTTTGTATAACCTCGTTATGACTTTTCCAATATGCTCAAAGCTGTCAAATCCTTTTCTAACAGATGCCTTGCTTAATCTAAGGTGGATATCATATCTTTGATTTATGTGCATCAAACCCTGTATGAAGTTACAGTAATCGTGAAGTCTCCTCTCTATGACTCCCTCTAGATCTTTCTCGATTTCTTTGCCAGCGACTTCTATGTATAAACCAAATGGTGTGGAGGTGCCTTCTTCAACATCTTTTATGTCGGGACCGATTATCTCAAATTTACCGTCCTCAACTTCATCCATATCTCTGGTTAATACAAGTTCGAACTTGTCGTCAATCCTAGGACCGCCTAACTCGATGAAGGTTTCCTTCCATCTGATTCTTTCTCCTTCATATATTACGCCTACATCAACGGGAATATCTTCAAATGACATTTTATATCCCCTCCAATTCCTTCATTATAATCGAAATATTTTCACCCCATTCCTCCAAAGAGAGGTTAGGAAAGGACCAAGAAGCATGTGGATGATAGTATCTATCTAAAGATATTGTAGTCAGATACTTATCACCTCGTAAAGCGTAATGTTTAAGCCCTGAGAGCACCAGCCAACTCATATAATAAGGGAAACCCATCATCAAGACGGGATCATACTGCCCCTTTTCGTCAAATCCTTTCCAATCAGGATCTCGGAGTCTTTCTCCAATTTCAATTAGGGAAAAAGAGTAAACGTTATCGCATCCTCTTTCCTTTAATTCACCAATTATGTTTGCGGTGGCAACAATTGGCATATTTACTCTTTCAGCAAGATTTATCATGTAATCTGCTAGTTGCTTCCCATCGAACTCGTCCTTAAGGGACTCATGCCCGATCACGAGTAAAGGTCTATTTGACCTCTTGAGCATACCTGAAACTACCTTAGGCTTGGATACTACAAAGGCTTTTTTTGGTCCTGAAATTTCAGCTGTTTGCCATGGTTCAGTTTTTGACATTTTTAACTGCCTCCGCTTCTTATCATCCTTTCAAGTAAAGTTGGGTCTGGTATCTCCTGTTCTTTCCAGCCTTTCTTCTCCAATATTTCGGTGAGTTCTTCCCTCATGGTTAATGGAATATCTGCATTTCTTCTAACATAGAGAGGAAGATCTTCTGGTAAAGTACCGTAAAGTCGTTTATGCAGATCCACCCAATGGGTTAGTTTTATTGCCCTGCCCTTGCTGGTATCATTTGCCCTCATAGACAACTTTGCAGTAAGTACAATTGCTTCTTCTTTCGTTTCAGCTGCATAGAAAAGATGCTCTGGGACAGGCCCTACGTACACTTTTTCACCTTGACGGGCATCATATACATACCAGTCCTCTTCTCTTTCCCTTCTTCCCATGAGCATGCGACGATACTTTATGCCATGAGGACCAACTATTACGGGGATACCAAGACGCCAGAATCCGCTGGCGATAGAAGCTGCTTTTTGTGACATAGCCCCCCATGCGATACCAACTGCACCGACCCGGTTATGGATATAATCTGCTATCTCCTCATAGTTTGCCCTTAGGTTTCTCTTAGCGAAAATTCTCGCAATCTTGATAGCAGCACCCGCAATGTGAGGGTTAGATACACAGGAGCCAATATTTAGTACACCGCCAGCATCAAAGTTACCAGGGTATTTTTCATATAAAGTTAAACCATCTTCATCTTTTAACATGGCCATTGACATTGCAGCACAGCCCGTTGCTGTAACAATGAAGTTTCTCTTAGCGAATTCTTCAGCTATTTCAGCTACTTCCTCTCCTCCATGAGGATAATTGGCACATCCAACCAATGCTACAACCCCAGGTATTTCACCAAGTACTATGGGTCCACCAACACGTCTAATCTCAATATCTTGAACTGCTCCTCGCCCGGTCCTTATCTTGAATTTTTCCTCTCCAATCCTGCTTTCAGAAGATTTCATGATATAACTATGTAAGGGTAGATTTACTGGACAAGCGCTTTCACATCGAGCACAACCTACACAGTCTTCATACAGACTTGAAAAACCACTGAAATCTCCTTCAGCTGCAATTTTAACTGCGTTTGGAATCGGTAAATTATTTGGGCAAGCTCTTTGACATTCTAAGCAACTTCGGCATCTTTTAGATCCCTCAATAATTTCCTCGAAACTTGGGAATATTCCCTGTTTCTTTCTTTGGGGTGCTACTTCCATCGCTACTCTAGATGCAACTTCACCTACTTTTTCAGGATCAAGTATCAGTACACCAGGAACTTTTTTGGAGACTAAGTCAGCGACGATCTCATCAGCTGGATCTTTTGTCCTATCTTTTAATCCCTGACAGTTCTTCTCGGAAACTGCTATGAAAGGTGCACCAATTTTTTGTGCGTCTTCGATTAGATTAGTTCTTATACACTGTTCATCAACTACGATAACATCAGGTATCCCGCTTCTAATGAATCGAAGTTGCCAAGAGATCGGTCCAATTATTTTCGCCCCAGAGTTGTATCTGGTCATATCTATTGCGGTACAACAGATTCCAGCAACCTCCACTTTCCCATATAGTTTGTTTTCAAAAAGATAATCATTGATCTCTGTAGCAGGAGGTACATTATGTCCAATTACCAGAATAACCGGTTTTGAGATGTCACAAACCCCCCAGCCTATCTCAGTTAAAGGGGCTTCAGGATCAGCTTTAGGAAATTTATAAGCTGATATTTGAGCCAGATCAGCTATCTCCATTCCAACTTGATCTATCATTCCAGCATGCAGAACTTTAGACTCAAAATCAATATTACTTCCTTCCATGCCAGTATGACAGCAAGATAAAAGATGGGTTACCTGTTCTTCAGTATAATCTAAGATTGTGTCAAGATCCCTAAGATTTTTAGGAACAACTCCAGTTACCAGCGTCGTCACAGGTGCCACGATGTCAACTTCATCTCCCCCAACATCTAGAGGGTAATTTCCACCGTATTCCTCTATTAGATGATGTACGAGATGTCTCGCGTGACCATTATGTGTTGCAGCTCCTATACATGCCGCCAAAAGAACAATACGACTCTGCTGTGCTGACATATCCAAACCGCAAGCTCCTCTCTTACCTTGACTTAAGTCACATTTTCCGAAGGTGCATAGACAGCAAACATCACAGAAGGGAAGATAGAATGGTGGATATCTTGATAATAATTTTAGATCCCAGTTTCTGAGATCAGTCATAGAGGGGAATGGCGTAGGCCCAAGTTGTTGCTCTGAATCCTCTTCAATGATTCTTCCTAAGGTAATGTTTAAACCCTTAAATTTTCCCAGACTGGTTTCGAGTTCATCTACCTCAAATTTCATATTCTTTATGGTCATTGCTTTCGCTATTACCATAATAACTCATTACACATATAATATTTAGTCTAGACTAAATTCAGTTTAGTATTAATTTTCACAAACTATTATGAAATAAAAATAAGTAGTTTGAGTTGTTGTAAAACATATACTTATTTTAGTTATACAATTTTATATTAAAACATGGCGGATAAGAAAATAAACACGATCGTTGTTACTGGTAGAGGGGGGAGTGGGAAGAGTACATTCGCTGCATTATCAAATCGAGTTCTGATGGAACTTGGATGGAAACCGATACTAGTTGTTGACTCAGATCCCGATGAAAGTTTATCCTCAATGCTCGGTATTGATATAAGAAAGCATGGGAAAAAAACCATTTCGGAAATATTTTACGAGATTGTAAAAGAGAAAAGGATGCTTCAGCGGGAAGAACCAAGTCTTTCTAATACTGTTGAAGATATTTTGCTTAATGAGGCCCTTTATAAGAGTAGTAAAGGCTTCGATTTTCTGGTATTGGGTACAAAATGGTTCGAAGGATGTTATTGTGCACCTGATCTTGTTTTAGGAGAGATAATGGTAAAATGGTCTCAAGATTATGAATATATTATTGTGGATTCCCCTGCTGGAATTGAACACATTAACAGAAGAATAAATAAAGAAGTGAAAGATTTTTTTAATATCCTTGATCCATCGAAGAAAAGTTTTGAAAATGCAAAAATTTCACATAGATTAATTAGAGAGCTTTTAATAGAGTATGAAAATTACTATACAATTGGCGGATATCTATTTCCCGATAAGCTTGAAAAACTTGCAAAAGAACAGCAATTGAGGTATCTTGGAAAAATATCATACGATGAAAAGGTAATGGATTATAACTACGAAGGTAAATCATTACTCAAACTACCTGATGATTCACCCGCCTATAAATCTGTTAAAAAAATAATTTTTAGAGCAGGGTATTCTAAAAAACCTTTATCGATGACTGAATTATTGGAGTTAAATGAAAGCCACTAAGAGGTAAAGTGTAAAAAAAATTTTTAAAATAAATATTTTGGAAAAAAATATTACTTAAAATCATTTAGTTTTATTTTTAAATATCTAATTCTTCTTTGGATATCATTTAATTTATTTTCCAGAATTTTTAACTCAAGGTTTTTTGTATAGATCACCTTTGAATCAATCTCTCTAAATTTTGGAGTGAACCTAGGACAGATAGAACCTTTTGGATCTACTTTTACTCTGTTTAAATTACACCAGCCGTCTTGATAATGTGCACAATTTTCATGGGCGTGATATTTTTTATCTTTCAAATAAAACATTCAAAAATTTCCTCCATAATAAAGATGATTTTTTGTAATAAAATTTGTATGTCATCCATGAATGTAATTCGCCCCATACAAGAGACCTGAACTAACCCAAAGCGGCAACAAAATGAATCCACAAGAATTGAAGGTATAACCCAAAATAACTTTACTCTCGAGAACCCTAAAAATGACAAATATACACCTTGTTCTATACTATTGAAAACACATTATATATGATTTTAGTCTAGACTAAATTTTTGATTTTTAATCTTATATCTAATTTAAGGAGAATTTCATAAATATTTTTTAAATTAGTCTTACTTAGGTTATTAGAAACATGTATGTTACTTGGGATTTAATAATAGGTGGTGGCGGTCCAGCGGGTTTAACCGCTGGTATATACGGAGCTCGAAGTGGACTAAAGACATTGATAATTGAAAAAGCATTACCTGGAGGGTGTATAAATGAAGCCTCTTTTATTGAAAATTATCCTGGTTTTCCAAATGGTATCACAGGCGAAGAATTGGCAATTAAAATGGTTAAACAGTGCGAAAACGCTGGTGCAGAAATTCACTCTCTCGAGGAAGTTCAGGATATTGTCTTAAAGGACGAAAAAAAGTGGATAAAAACGGATAGAGATGAATATTCCTGCGATGCTGTTATTATAGCTACTGGCACTAAATATAGAAATTTAGGTTTACCGAGTGAGCAAAAGTTTAGGGGTAAAGGGATAAGTTATTGTGCCGTGTGTGATGGTCCTTTATTTAAAGAAAAAGAAGTAGTAGTAATAGGAGGAGGAAACTGCGCCGCTATTGACGCCATATATCTCTCCAATCTTGTATCAAAAGTTACTTTAATTCATAGAAGAGATTCGCTTAGAACTGAAAAAGCGTTAATCCAGGAGATGAATGAAAAAGATATTCAGGTACTTTTCAATTGTGAGGTGAAGGGTTTCAAAGGAGATGATTTACTTAAGAAGGTTGTTGTATACAATAATAAAAATGAGGATCTTTTTGAAATTAAGGCTGATGGTGCTTTCATAGATATTGGTAGGATTCCAAACATCGATCTTGTAAAAGGTATTGGAGTAAAGATAGAGAACAACTATATAATTGTAGATCAAAGACAGAAAACAAACATTGATGGGATCTTTGCGATCGGAGATATTACAACATCACCCTACAAGCAAATAGGTAAGGCAGTTGGAGAAGCAGTAATCGCTGCCTCTGAGGCTTATGGATACATAAAAAGACCTTACTACTATAGATAACAGAGGATTACATAACCTATTTTTTCATCTTTTTAATAATTTTTTTATATTCATCCATGGGTAAGGCTGGTAAAACCACTGTTTCAACCCCATCTATGGAGTTTAACTCTAAAGCCAACCCATACACCATCTTTTCATCTTTCAGATCAATTAAGTTAACAAAATTATATTCCCCTAAGGTTGCATACTGTGGAAGGTCCCCTATTTCACAGACCTCTAATTTTTCACAAATCTCATCGAGAATTTCAGGTTCTCCTCGTAATCGATCTTTACATGCTCCAGAGAGTTTTGTCAAGAGAACAAATAATGGCAATTTATATCCAATAAGAAAGGAGTTTTACTCTTATTAACTTTAATCATAAATATTCAAATAAATAAGATTTAACACTAAAAAAGATCATTTGTAGTTTTTATATGTAACTAGATCCACGGCTTCACGTTTCATTTGAGGGGTACCTCCTGCTTCTGATAAGACCGTCATTAATAAGTCAGCTTTTTTAACCTGAATACCACCACAGTACTTCACGCCACGGTTGAATAAAGGATCAGGAACAATACTAACGGTTGGACCTACAACAGTAAGTTCTCTAGCATTATAACAGAGTTCCAAGAGCCTATCTAAAGTACCATTTGCCAGGGCAGATCCCGTTATTATTACGATATCAGATTGTGGTAGTAATTCCTCACACGCTATATCAGGATATACACCCTCCTGTAGGGGGCGGCTACGCTCTAGGATATACAACTCTTTTGCTTTCTTTTTTAAAGGTTCTATGAATGGTCTTATCAGACCTACGATTGCTACTTTGTCTTCAGATCTAACGTTTATCACATCGATCAAATTTTCTTTTACTAACGGATATTTTTCAGCGTTTTTTTTAATTATTTTTTGGCATAAAGCATTTAATGTAGCTACCCCAATTATTCGCTTGTATAGATCCCAGGAATTAATGTAACCCAATAATATTCTTACAGGTATATCTGTTAAATGGCCAGCGTTATCCAAAATATCGCAGCAATCTGGTCTAGTCTCTGAAATGATGCTATGACATACACCTGCTTCACCATTGGAAAGCTTTACACCTGTATACCCTAATCCCAATACAATCTTTTCGGCTTTTATGTAATCAATATCGAGGCCCTTCTCAACAATATTACTTGCTTCTTGTAAAATGTTCATGATAATTAATTTGAAATCTGATTTATACAACTTCCCTATAGAATTTCAATTATCACAATATTAATTGAAAAAGAAGCCAGTCTTCTACCCAAAAAGCCGCAGCCATTCTCAGAGAGATAATTGAATCCTATAAGAAGGAAACTGTGGAGAAAAGTTTGCGTCAAGCATAAAATATCTACATGCAGCTTAGATAAATCGTTACTTTGTTTTGAAAATTATTCTGTGGGTAATTCTTGTAATTAAGTGGTTAAGAGAACTATAGGTACTCGGATTCTGTCTGGGTTAATTCTTCTACTCCCTCTAGTTCAGATTCGAAGTATATTGAAGCTCCGGTTATTGAAGATAAGAGGATTCCCTCGGATGGGACCATTTTAATGGACTCTTCTCCCAAGCTTAATATTGAAGAGTAAATGCCTCGATTACTTATTTCATCAATATAGAGTTCTTCTACTCCGAGCTTACGTATCTCATCTCCCAGGAGGTCGATTATGCTTTTTCTGGGGTCATTCCTGAGGCGAGGTTCTCGATATTCGATGATTTTCATGGCAGTCATAGTGGGTATGAACATAGTCAGGGAATAGTTCAACCCAAAAAGTCTCACAACTCCAGCTCCCTTCTCAGTAAAACCGCATTTTATCTCTTCAGCTAGAACTTTCGTTGCTCTTTCACCACTATTGTTTTTCTCCTTTCTCATTTAATTCTCTTAATTCACAGTTTAAAACCCTTGTTTCATGTTCAAGAAAGGGTTACTACGAAATTAGCTTCGTTTATCCTCCACGATAACACGATCCACGCTATGAATCACAGCTCCTTGGATAGCCAGGTGATCCCTTAAACCAGTATAATTGACGTTTCCATCAACTACTATTCTAAGACTCTGGGTTCTCTCATCCAATTCTACCAGGGTTACATTGACTCTTTCAATCCCATCAAGCTCACCCAAGAACAGAGAAAAATCAGGTAATGGGGGCTGGTGTGGTTTTAAGACATCCAAAACAATATGAACTATGACGGGGTTTTCCAAGTTTATCTTTCCTCCAGATTTTATCTCTGTGGTTAGTTAACAGCATTAAGAATAAATGAGCTTTTAATTCTTAGGTAAGAAGCCTTGATTTTTGATTAAGAACTCTTGATCAATTTAATTTGTTTTTTATTTTTCTAAATACAGTCAAGAAATATATTAACCAGAATCCTTTCTATGCTATATGGTTGAAACCAGAATTCTATTAAACAGAGTAACTAGAATCATAGCCTCTACAAGATTTCCATTTGTAGACCAGAAAAACTGGCCAGATGACCGTCGCACGATTGTTAATGACGAGACTAAGAGGTTTGGAATCAAATGGGGGAAGAGAGTCCTGTACCCGAATATTGTAATATTAGACGGTGACGGAAGTGTCCGTGAGTTTGGGTTAGTGGAACCAAAGGAAGCAATTAATGAGCAAAGTATTCCCAAATGGAGGACAACGTCTGAAGCCGCGCCTTATGGTCGTAAATTTAAGAAGCTTTTCTTCTATGTTCCCAATGGATACGAAGAGGCTCTTCTTAAGCTGTTAGAAGAAAATGAGATCGAGTTTGATGGGATAAGAGGATATCAAATTGAATCTGGGGGTTTAAAAGTTATACCGTTTATTACGAAAAACGATAATTATGACCATCAAGTAACCTAACCTATCAATTATAATAAACAAAAAAA
>CAZLHX010000012.1:32158-35238 GCA_964559475.1 uncultured Candidatus Bathyarchaeia archaeon
AAACAAAAAAAGGAAAAAGGATTAAAACAAAAATTAGCTTTAAACTACTATCTTTACGTCTAGTGCTCTTGGGCCTTTAGGAGTATCTTCGACTTCAAATTCGACTTCTTGCCCATTCATTAGGGATGATGTGTCTTTTAGTTCAGTGTGATGAACAAATACGTCATCATCTGAATCTTCTACATTAATGAAGCCAAAACCTCTAAACTCTAGCCATTTTTTAACTGTACCTTTCAAATTTTTCACCTCTTTATATAAAGCGATATTTATAACATTAAGCAAATAATGAAACGCTTCTTAATGTAAATACTGAGGCGGGGTTATTAAGTGTTCGTAAATACAAATCTTTTAAATAATTATTAGACTAATGGTAGAAGTTATATCCAAGAAACTAGAATACTCCCTGGGAGAGTTGGCTCTTCGTGTCCCCCAAAGTGAAGGCCGCTCTCCCACTCAATCGAAAAAAATAGGTTAAATTATAAATCTGAGGTTCTCTTTCTCTTTTCGAGATTTTATCTTTAATCCTTTTTCCTGAGCGACTTTCATTGTTTCAATATCGTGTTTAATGAAGTCTTCTGTTATACTGTATAGATTTGACTCAATTTCCTCTAACTCGCTTTTAGAGAAACTAGCCATTATCTCTGGGTTGTTTATCCATTTACCCCACCCAGCTAGGCTTTGACCTAGGTAAGCAAGATGAATCTTTATTGATTTTACATAGTCAAGTCGATCTTTTTCCTCTAGTTCTACGAGATCTCGTATACCGTTTAGCATCTTTTTTCTCTGATTAAGAACATTGTCGCTCATAATTTCTCATTAGACGGGGTTATAAATAAACCCCCCATAAAACAAATCCGACAATTTATAAGTTGAAGAAATTAAATCAATTTGAAAATAATTAATCTAAATATGTTATCTGATTCAATCTAACACATATATTGCACTTATACAAAATGGATAACTAGTTTTTCTAGAACTGACTATTTAGCCTTTAGAAGATTACTTTTTTTACAAATTAGATAAAAAAACAATTTACAATTATCTTTAAATAAGCATTTTAAAAGGATGTTAAAAAAAATAAGGATGTTATGCGCGCCGTTCCTAGAATAATAGAGTATATTCTAAGATCAATTTATCAAAATCATTTAAAGGATTGGAACAATCATTCCGAATAGTTCCACCATGTTCTTAAAATAATGTGCAATACAAGAGTAAACAAATTGAAACATATAAGAGGTAATAAGCCATGGAATTAGCCAATCAAGTTATTGATATTGGAAAAGAGGAATGGATATTTGCCCCAACTGACAATGCAAAAATTTTCTCAATAAAAGCCTGGTTCAATGATGGGTATAAATGGTCTAAATTATTAAAGACCCTTAATAAGTACGGTGACCTTTTATTCGAAGCCTACTGGTACGATGTCCCACATAACGGAAGTAGTTGTAGATCAATACGCCGAGGGGAATATAGAGTTGTAACAAGCGAACCAGTTAACCTAAAAAAAAGTCTTACTTGGCTCCAAAAACTTGACTATATGGAACTCGATATAAAAGAGGAAAATTTAGCATAAAAAATCCTAGATTTCGTAATTTTATTTAATAACAAATAACACCAAATATAATCAAATTGGCTAATAGAAAAATTCTATTCAGCTATCTTCTATGCCTATTCTTGGCTATAAACACCGTCGTAATAGGGATAGGGGAAGCTAATTACACGGCTCAAGGGTTAAAAATTCAATTATATCCTGATGGTGTAGTTGATATTGAGTATACCATAGAAACCAACCCTGAGAAAACGAGAATAAATGTCACCTTATTCGGATCAATATACAGTGACCTCATAATCCTAGACCAAGAAGAACTCCCATTAGAATATACAATTAATACTGGATATATTACTATAGATACTTTAGGATCCGAAAAAGCAGAAATACCCTACTCAACATCAGATCTTACCAACAAGACTGCTTCAACTTGGAAAATTAGCTTAAACCCACCTATAGAAACAGTAATCATTCTACCTGCAGAAACAACTATCCTAGGATTGGAGCCAGTACCAAATACAATAGCCATGACGAGTTCCGGTATAATTCTATCCATGCCTCCATTTCCCCTTATAATTACGTATACATTAGGAATAATTGGAACAAAGGATATTGCACTCTCCAAAATTAATGAGGCGGAGGATACAATTCAGGAACTTAGAGAAAAAGATGTTAATGTAACAGAGGCAGAACAATTACTTCTGTTTTCAAAGCGAGCTTATTTCGAAGAAAATTACTTACAAGCTGAGGATTACGCTGAACAAGCAATTAATAAAGCCCAAAACACTCAGAAAAAAGCTAATGATGCCAGCACAAAAATCAATGAGGCAGCTATGTCCATTTTACATGCAGAAGAATCAGGAAGGACTTCAAACCTTGAAGAAGCCAAAACTAGATTAGACTAAGCTAGAAACGCGTTTAATGTTGGGTTTTACGAGGAGGCTACTAGTAAAGCTATAGAGTCCTTAGAGCTTGCGAATACATCAAAAGCTTCCAGCGGATTAACAATAACTGCTCTAATATTATTTCTCATCGGATTATCGATAACTGGGCTAGTCATCTTCAGATACCGAAATCGAGGGGAAAAAGAAGTAAAAAAATTTGCAGAAATCGATTTAGAAGAGATCCTTAGACAAAATCCACAACTAAGACAAGATGAGCAAGAAGTTATAGAATTAATTTCTAAATCATCAGGTGGTGTTTTTGCCTCTGATCTAAGAGATAAGTTTGATCTTCCACGAAGCACAGCGTGGAGAATGATTAATCGTCTCGAAGAGGCTGAGATACTCAAGACGAGCCTGATTGGTCGGGAGACTCATGTCAAAATATCTGAAAAGTACAGGAGACAGGGTAATGCATAGATTTAAACGAGCGTTTCATGTTGTTCCACCCTGTTCTTCTTATAAACTGAAAAGTATTAACTATAAAATGTCCAATTCTGGGAACTTCCGGAGACCAGCCATATTTTTACTTATATTACTTATATTAACAACTGCTTCACCCCAATTTATCTACTCATATACTCTTACTC
>CAZLHX010000013.1:0-6869 GCA_964559475.1 uncultured Candidatus Bathyarchaeia archaeon
TCATCACCCTGTCTTTGACTTAAACTTTCTCTTATCAGGTTTAGCTCAGTCTTTATTTCATCGTTTACCTTTAACAGATACATAAATAATCCATATATCAGAAGCTGATATAATTATCGAATAATTTTTATTAAATATTAAAAAATCATAAATAAGAAATACCTTATCTTACTAGAGGTAAATGCGATGAAACTAACTACAGTATTCACGATTTTAATAGTCGTAGCTGTGGCTGGAGTTATGTTTTATCTTTTCATACCGTATCTTTTTCAGAACACGTACCAAGGCACAATAGCCTTCGACAACTCCGATGAGGCGAGCTTCGAGGGACACGGATACCATACTGGGGGCTCATCATATGGTCCAATTTACCTCAAACCAGTTGACACCGTGCTCGTTGAAGAGAAAGGAAACCCATGCGGCAGCTCATATCTACAATACAACTATGCCCTGCTTATAGATGATGAAACAGGAGAGGTAGTTGATACGGCAAAGTTCACTATTATGAACCCTTCCAGATTAGAGTCACCTTACCAAGGATCATTCAGGATAGGCGTAGGAGTAATTAAATCGATTCTATATGATCCTGAAAACTCCGTGGGTGATTGGGAGCTAGAAATCACGGTTAAGAAAAATACCTAATTTTAACATATAATCTTCGAAATGAACCTTTTATACAGGTTCAAATAATTGACAGTAAGATTGGAGTACTTCAATTTATAATTTAATAAAAATCCTAATATTAGTTCAATTGCCTTCTTTATCTGGTTACTAAATAATATATTGATAACTTGTGTAAGATAAGAGGTAACACACACATATAATTAATAATATATAACTCTAGATTAATTTAAATAAAAAGTATATATGACCCAAAAATTGGGAAACATAATGGAGGCTACACTAGAGAGAGAATCATCTAGTAAAGTTGATCTATAATTTGGATCGATATAATAATTTAATAGAGAAGTAGATATAAAGGGGAATACGTAATGAGCGAGGGTAGCGTGCAAGAAGAGCAGTTAGTAGGACGTCCACTAGTGGGAACTAGTGGCATGAGTTTCAAGGAATTTTACCCAGTAAATCCTCCCTTCGGGTTCGTGGGAATCCAGATCGATGAGGATACAGGGAAAGCCCAGTACATAACCTTCGAGCCCTCCCTCGACGAGGAAGAAGAAGAACTCCTAGCCTCCCTGAAAGAGACCTTGCTAAACAGCGCAGACCTTTCACTGGAGCTTCTTAACGATGAGAAAAAGCTTGACGGGTATCTCAGGGTAAAGATGGATCAAGTCTTCAAAAGGTTCAAAAGATCGATTCCCGACGAGTCAAGGGAAAAGTTCATCTACTATCTAATGAGGGATTTCCTCGGGTACGGTAAGATCGACTTATTGATGAAAGACCCTAACATAGAGGACATTTCCTGTAATGGCATAGACACGCCTATCTATGTATGGCATAGAAACCATGAGTCTCTTCCCTCAAATGTAAAATATGAGTCTGCAGAAAGGCTTAATTTTATTGTAACTAGAATCGTCTATAAGACTGGAAACCAGATATCCATCGCTCATCCTATTCTGGAAGGTACCCTTCCTGAAGGCTACCGAGCCCATGTGACGCTGGATGAGGTATCCAAGAGAGGAGATACCTTTACTATCAGAAAATTTCAGCCAGATCCCTATACTATCATCGACCTTATCAACTTCGGGACAATAACACCGAGGATAGCCGCCTACTTCTGGATACTTATAGAACACCTCCGAAGCCTCATGGTAGTAGGAGCTGTCGCCTCAGGAAAGACCTCGATGCTAAACGCCATGTGTATGTTTATCCGACCCGAGATGAAAGTAGTCACAATTGAAGAAGTTAGAGAGCTACGGCTTCACGAGAACTGGATTCCTTTAACCACCCGAACAAGCTTCCAGCCGGGAGTGCAAGAAGTCACATTATTCGAATTATTAAAATCCGCTCTAAGACAGAGACCAGATTACATAATCGTAGGTGAAGTCCGTGGGGAAGAAGCTTACACCCTCTTCCAGAGCATAGCAGTTGGTCATGGCGGTCTATGCACGGCTCACGCAGACAGCATCGACTCCATCATCCAGAGGCTAACAGCTAGACCGATGGATATCCCAGAAGCAATGATTCCGTTAATGAACGTCCTAGTTCAGATCAGGAGAGTCGAGTATGATGGGGTAGTAGCCCGAAAAGCCGTCGAAGTAACTGAGTTAATTGGAATAGACGATAATGGACGTCTATTAATGGATCAAAGATTCGCTTGGGAGGGAGGAGATAATTTCAAGTATAATAGACCAGATGAGAATGAGAAAAGCATCTTTAAACTCATCTCCCAAAGAGACCAAATCCCATTCAGGAAACTAGAAGACGAACTCGATAGAAGAGAGATCATCCTGCAGTGGATGGTGAAAACAGGCACAAAGAGCTACGAGGATGTTGCTGAACTAGTCAGGAATTACTATCTTAACCCCGACGAGGTCTACAACATTGCAAGAATGGGAGTACTATCATGAGTAGAATAGTGTCCGGCATAAGAACGACGGTAAACGGTCTATACTCAGAGTTCAGGGATACATATTATGATAGTGGGGCAGAGCTCTACTTCGGTGATTACTTTACTAGAATGAAGATAGTGCTAGCTTTAACGATTATGGGTACAGCAGCAGTTTCGGCAGCGGTGCACTACTTTTTTCTCTCTTTTACAACCACAAGGTTGATTATTGCCACGCTGGGTTTAACATTAACAACTTCAAGTATCGTCACCTTACTATTTCTTTATTACCCGGTTTACAGAAAGAACGCTGATAAAGCGAAGCTTGAGGATAACCTAGTTTACTCCTTAAGCTATATGGCGGTCCTAGCTGCCAGCGGGATGCCTGTTGAGAGAATAATGGCAAGGCTCGTGGATATTGAGGGAGATACTCCAATTAGAAGGCTGGCTAAGAGATTCACCACCAACGTCAGGGTCTTCGGGTACGATGTTATGAGTGCACTCAAGGATATCTCAGAGAGAAGTCCATCCAAGTCCTTCACCAACCTAGTCTACGGGATCAGAACAACCATCTATACAAGTGGCGAGCTTGAGAGCCTGCTAACCTACGAGGTAGACAGACAGATACAGAAGAAACGGGAGGAGTTAAAGAAGCTATTAAGCTCCCTCGTCTACATCGGGGAACTCTACGTCACGATGATGGTTGTAGGACCTGTTCTATTTATCCTTATGATCACCATCCTCTCAGTAATAGGGGGAGGGGTCGGTGGCTCTCCCGTCCTTCAGTTAAACCTTATTACGTTTTTCGGTCTACCTGTCATGGCTTCAGCCTTTATCTTACTATTGGACATGATGTTTGGGGAGGAAGAATAAGAGTGTATTTTAGCAGGAAGTACAAAGTGGGTGTCTGGATTGTCTCCAGCTTCATTGGTCTCCTCATTATAGCTAATACACTGATAAGTGGAGTGTATGTTCCAACAAAGGAATATATGATACCCCTAGATGCGAGGGTCAATAACACGTTCCTATTAGCAATACTCGTAATCATAATTCCTCCTGCCTTCATTGAGTACAATAATAGTGTGTGGTTGAGGGAAGTTGATAATAACATCCCACGATTTCTAAGGGATCTCACCGAGGGAGTCCGGTCCGGGCTTTCCATATTTGACGCCCTTGAGATAGCTGCAACAAAGGATTATGGACCCATCACCCCTCACCTGGAACAGGCTATGGTAAAATTCAGACTAACCTCAGACCTGGAAGGGAGCCTGATATGGCTGGGAGAGAAACTGATCAGACCCTCAGCGAAAAGAGTTACCACAATCTTACTGGAAGCATATGAGACTGGAGGAAGAATGATACAAGTATTAGAGACCAGTGTGGAAATGTTCACAAGCCTGGCAGAGTATAAGGACGAGAAGGATTCCCAGGTAGGACCCTATATTCTACTGGTTTATGTTGGTAACATCATCTTCCTGGGAATATCGTGGGTAATCCTCGGGCAGTTCCTTGGGCCTCTAGCGAAGACGGCCCAAGACCCACTGATAGCCCAGGCAGGGGTCGTGCGAATGCTAGACATGGATTATTATACCTCGATACTATTCTGGTCCGCAGTAATCGAAGGACTGATGGGAGGACTCGTTGCAGGTAAGATCAAGGATAACCGTATAGGAAGCGGACTGATCCACTCCGTAATACTCCTGGTGATCTCTCTGATCTTCTTCAACCTGATATACTAAGGTGAATAAAAAAAATGAGCGAAGAAAAAAAATACAGCCTATCCCCTGAGGAAGAAGAGCTACTACTAAAGCTCAACAACCACAAGATAACCGAGATAGACTTCGAAGTAACAGAAGAGGGACTGACATACAAAGGAGCCGAAGACATAGCAAAAGAATACAACCCCCTAATATTCAGACGTTTACTAAACTCACTCTCAGACAAAGGATTCCTGGAAAGAAAAGAAAACAAGATGATAGTCTTCTGCCCTAAATGCAACTCACCAGACGTATACACCAACTATGCGTGTACAAGATGCAAGTCCACTGATATCGTCCGTAAGGACTTCATTGAGCACTCCCACTGCGGCTACATCGACGACAAATCAAAATTCGAGAAAGAACTACGCTTCGTCTGCCCCAACTGCGACACAGACTTAGGATTAATGGACGAAGAACCCCCGACCACAGGAAAGGAAAGCTACTCCATCATAGGATCAAGCTTCATATGCAATGACTGTGGGCACAACTTTGAAAGACCGCACATAATCCATGAATGCCAGAACTGTGGCGCGGTATTCAACTTTAAGCAGTCAAAATACGAAAAAATATTCTCGTATACCAAAGTGGGGAGCGCCCTGGACTTATCCCCTGAACACCAGATTCAAAAAATAAAGGACGACCTTGCAGGCTTACTGGATAAAAAAGACGTAAAAGTAGAGTTCGACACCATCCTTAAAGGACAATCAAACGGTGAGCACAACTTTGACATTGTCGTCAGAGGGAAGGAGAACCTCCTGGTAGGCGATATCTCCCTCAAAGGTACCGCTGAGGAGCTCATAAAACTATTCGGAAAAAAAGTCGATGTTCACGCCAAAGAGAAGATACCCGTATCCACCCTACTGATAGACTTATCTGATAACGGTGAAGTAACCGGTCTCGGAGATGTCTATGATATTAAGATCATCAGACTAAACGAGGAGTTCGATGAAACAATAAAAGAGTATATAGATTCCATATTCGCTACAAAGAAAAGTCTATTTGGGTTATAAAACCTCAGAAAATGATTATTTTAATTTTTAATAATGGGTTTATGTCTTTATGGTAGATAAAATTTAAAATGTATAGGGGAAAGTTGATCACTGTGAGCTGGTTTAAACTTGGTTAAAGTACTTATCGTTGACGACGAAGAGGATATCCGTAACCTTGCTGAGATGATGCTATCCGACCAGGGTTACGAAGTGATTACCGCTAAGAACGCTGGCGATGCTGTAACCAAGGCAGAGGAAGAGGAACCCGATCTAATCTTGATGGACGTCGTAATGCCTGGAAGAAACGGGTTTGATACCTGCAAGATACTAAAATTCAAGCCCGACACAAAGGATATCCCAATAATAATGTTCTCAGCCCTCGGAAGAGAAGTAGATAGAAAGATGGCAGAGGAAGCAGGGGCACAAGGGTACATTACCAAGCCTTTCGAGAAAGAGAAACTACTTCAAATCATTGAAGAAAACCTATAATCGAACAGATTTAATCTCTACAAAGTAAACACTCAAGAACTTTACAGTTAATGGTTCTTTCTATAACAAGTCATGAAAAACAGAGATTACGTAGAACAGATATTTTCATAATAGAAATTTATGAATTTATTAAGCAAGTACCTTGAACAGTATTACAGCCAGCAGCACAAATATCACTATCACCACTGCTAACAGATACATGTAGTCTCTTGTGTAAACAGCGGTCAACTTCGTGTCCTGTCTAACAGTGAACGTCAAGGGGTTGCTGGTTGAGGTTACAACCCCAGTCCATTCCTTGAACTTGTTCCTTACCAGTAAACCCGATGAGGGCTGCGCTTGTAGAGTAGCCATCTCTCCGTCCAGGTAATCTCCTTCACCTTGAACCGAGTACTCCGACTCTACAGTGACTGTAAAGATCTGCTTCCAGTTAGCTTCCTGAATAGTGGGTGCTTTCACTGTGATGGTATGGGTTCTGTCCTTTCCCGAGTATGATCCATCTCCTTCCCCAGTCCACCCGACGAAACTGTAATCCTGCTCCCCTGTAGTCGATAATTCTAGCTCGGTGTTTTCGTCCATCCAGCCTGATGGAGTCGATACGTTTCCCCCCTCCGTCGAACTAACATTAACCAGATACTGTTTAACCCAGTTAGCCTCTTGAACCATATCCTCTGAGATGTATACATGATAGTCAGTCCTGTTTCCCTCGTATCCGTCACTGGAATCTGAGTCCCAGCCCGTAAAGTGCAGCCTCTCACCCTCGCTCAAGTAGACGTCCTCGCTGTCCACCCCAAAGCTGATGTTCTCCCAGGCAAGATAACTACCACCACCATAAGTATTACCGTACTCGCTGACTACGTCCAGAGTAAATTCATCCCGGGTAAATATCGCTTCTTGTCTGATGGGTTCCCATATTTTTATGGTCTGACTCATATCAGTGCCAGAGTAAGACTGATTTCCCTCTCCAACCCACTCTATAAACTCTGTACCAGGTAAAGGATCCACATATATTCCCACAAGATTTTCCTCATCGTACCATCCTGATTCAGGTCTAACTGCAGGCGGGACCTCGCAGCTCATATTCAAGTAGTACTGCGTTTTCCAGATGGCGTACTCAGTGATATCATC
>CAZLHX010000013.1:6969-35154 GCA_964559475.1 uncultured Candidatus Bathyarchaeia archaeon
ACTCTCATAATCTTCAAGAAGTTGCCCTATTTTTAATAAATTATGTAATTAGTATCCTTATTCAAGTACTCTACACTTTAAGGTGTGGCGTTCCAAGCCAACCAAATGAGCAAGTTCTGATAATGCCCTAATCATATGGACGCTGTTGACTGGAATATAGTAAACCCTACCAGGCTCCACTTCACAATCTTCATCATCAAGGTGTAATTTCCCTCTTCCCTTAAGGATGATGAATGCCTGAGGGTAAGGATCTTTTTCTCCCTCCTCGTTAAGAACAGCTCCCTCGGAGACGTGATACTAGGCTAATCTTATTCCGTTCCAGTATGCAACTGGAATGGGATGTGCTCCATGAGCCTCACCAGCATACTCCCTGGCTAACCTCTTACTCTTCAACCTTCCCGGTATGAAGAACACGTCCATAAGGGATTTAAGAGCCTCCCAAACGGCTGCCTCACGGTCTTTCTCGACTACCTCAAAACCTATAGGCCTTACATCCCCCATACTCGACCGCGCCATTAAAGCAGCTGCATCCGCCTCGCCCTCCAGTATCTTCTTAAAATCTTCACTGGTTAATGTGATTAACAGTGCAGGGCTTAGCAGACCTTCCGAGACCGATAGAACTCCAGAAACAAACAAAGTAGCTTCCTCTCCAGTATCTGTTAATTTGAAACCAATCCGTACCTCAGGGTGGGTGGCTACCTGATCGAGATATTTCTCAGCGTCCTTTACCAGAACTGATAGACCTTCAAGTAGCATAATAGAAAAAAACCGCCCCCCCTTCTTTAACAATTAGGAAAAAAATCTTTGATTAACGCTTGATGAAGACGTTAATGTTATTTGTATTGCACAAACTTTCCATAGAACTCTAGAACCCGAGACAGCACCTCGTCTAGGGTGATTACTTTGTCCTCATAGTACAGTATGATTTTCTGAATATCTCTAAGAGCCGCTATGTTATCCACACTTGTATCGAGTTCCATGTCCTGAATCAGCCTGGACTTTATGGCGTCTTCATAGAAACTGCAATCTTCTATATTCGAGTTATCTATACTCATTTCCATCTTCATTATACCTTATCCTTAACCAAACAAAGGCGGGTTATATAGTTATTCAAAATATTATATACATAATCCTATAATCTATATAGAAGTTGTTTTCTTAAAATATGGAATAATTATATTTATTGCCTGTATTTTTCCCAGTTTTCCTCTTTTCTACGTTTAGCCCATCTATTATTGGCTCTTTTGAGACCCATCCTAGAGAAATCATGGAAGAACTCGAGTACCTGCTCGTAGCTCATGCCGTCTATATGCTTTCGAGTTGCCTCAAAGTCTTCCTCCAGGACGCTGGTGTCTATCTCCCCTTCTTCCTCTTTCTCCTGTTCTTCGCCGAAAATACTCTGTAAGGCACCTAATGCACTCTTAAAAGGAGATTTAAGGGCTTCAATTCTTCTCTGGTTTTTAATGTACTGTTCCCTGTGTTTTTCCTTAATAATACGGAATAAGAGCTCCCTCTGATGGCGCTCAACTACCTCCTCTGTTTCCCCCAGTTTCTCCTCCAGGCTGAGGAGACTAGACTCTATTTCCCTACTTATAGATGTCACCCAGATCCCTCGTAAGCCTCTCGATCACAACATCACAGCTCTCATACAGATCATCCGGGTAGTGCTCACCTAGCCACAGCTTGATGTAACCCAGCATGGTTATGACGCCTATTGTAGCCTCCATCCTTGGCACCTGTTCCTCCCTGAGAAGCCCCATTATGGGCTCCAAGGAATGGAACTTTCCTACCAGTCTTCCCCCAGCATAAGCGTTCGCCAGGATCCTGTCCGTCTCCTCCACTATCTTCTTGACTGTCTCATCCAAGTGCTCAAGATCCTCGTCCCATTCTTGCCTCGTCTCCATCAGGATAACTGTGAGATTCGCTATGATATCGTCTACTATCCTCCTGGTCCGTGCCTTGAAACCAGTCTCTGGTGATGTGAAGTACTTCTCAAAGTCCTCAACAGCTTCCCTTATCTTACCGGTCTCCGATTCTATATCGGTTCTCAGCTTATCAAGGGTAGATTGTACCGCTGAGACTTTCCTCTCCAGCTCCTCTACAGTGGATTCAAGCTCTGTTTCCTTGGCTTCTAGTTCCTTGATATGCCCGGTTTTCTCCTCTACGAGCGGGTGTAAGCCTCCGAGTTTTATCACCTCTGCCCTGAAACTCGTCACATTATAGTCATGGTCCTCCAGAAGCTCCCTCCACTCTATGAGTTCACTGTCCTCTAATCCAAGAGCATCCATACGTCTCAGGGCCTCAACCGTTCTGCTACGGTCATCAAGAACCTCCTCAAGGACGCCCAGCCTCTCCCTTAGCAGGGAGTTTTTCTCCTCAAGGGCTCTCTTAATCTCCTTAAACTCATCGACCCGGAAAGTGTAACCACTCCTCTCGTTATAACCCGTCTTAACATCAGTCACGAAACGATTAATGGCCTCAGACTCATCAAGCCCGAGAACCTCACCCACATCCTTAACAGTATTCACAATATCCAGGATGTCTCCGGGCTCAATTCCTGCCTCGAGCTGACTCTTCACCGCAGTGGACATCTCAAGGTTTCTCTCTAATTTCTCCTCGAGCTCACCATTCTCCTTAAGTAAGGCTTCGTTCCTCTCCTTGAGTCGCTCATTCTCTTTGATATTAATCTCCAGCTCCTCTCGAATCAGCTTGGATTGAGAATAAAAGTCAATAATCTCCTTCACCTCATAATCAAGCTCATCGAGGTTCCTCAGGGCCTTCTCCAGAAGATCCAAATCATCGAGACTTACATCGAAATCACCTAGACTATCCCTTACTTCTACGAAATCCTCCACTCTTTTCTTAGTGACTTCAGCCTCATCCAGTGATTTCTCCAGCTCACTCCTTACGGCGTGAACCTGCTCCTCCAGCATCATCTGAGTCTTTTCCAGATCCTTGTGCTTCTCCTGAATGCTCTCCATTTCATCTATAAGCTGAGTATAGCTTCGACCCGTCTCTTCCTCAAGCCTCTTTAACTCCGAAGAGTAACGGGTTATCTCTTCTCCCGAGAGTTCTCTGCTCTCTGCTTCGCTGATTACCTCTGACATGAATTTCCTGGGATTTTCAACCTGGAAATCATTCATGATTTCAACTATTTCTACTCCCTGCTTCGCATCATTGATGCTCAAATTATTAGCCTTGAGCATTCTTGATAGTTCCATTAAACCGTCAAAAGTTTCCACTAGATCATAATACTCCGTTGCCACCGACAATCCCTCCTTCTCAGCGTAATCGAGAAAGTCCTTACGCCTGTTATACACCAAGGTCCTGGAGACTTCCAGCATATCAGCTACCTCCGTAATGGTGTTCCCGCTGAGGAGCAGCTGAAGGACCTGAGCATGCGACACTCTCGTCAACTTAGAATAACTCTCCTCACCGCTTAAATTTTAGTCTTATCCATACGCTGAGTCCTAGCCTTACTCATCCCTTCAACCTCTTTGAATCGTCTTGACTTACCTTCCATTAACGGTCCTCCAGGTTCACCATCGTTAGTGGTTTTTAAGTTACTTTGGTAGGTCAAATTTTGTAATTGAGCATCTTATATGCACAATAATCCTATCGTCCCGTATGTGTTTATGCCTGCAACCATTATCGGGAGATAAACGAAGAGTCTTTTATCGAAACCATACTAGTTGTTTTCTTCTAGTTTAGGTATCTAATGGTGAGAATCGAGAAACCCACATTGACGCATTAAGAGAACATACGGGTGAAAGGTTTTATCCCCCCTTTGATATATTTTTTGCAATAAATCATATATATTGCATTTTTTATATCATATTATGTCGGTTCCTGAGAACGTGTTAGAGTATGTTGAAAAAAAGGGAGTGGTTGATACAGATCAGATGAGTAAAGATCTGCAGATATCCAGTGTCTCTGCACGCAACTACCTTAGTAGGTTAAAAAGTAGTAACAGGTTGATTAGAATAGGAAAGGGAACTTATCGATTTAAGAAGCTGGAAAGTAGGCTAGAGATGCCGTTAAGGACTCAACGAGTCTATGATATTATCAAACGAAGGCATCCTTCAGGGGATTTTGTTATTTGGAGTCTCGGAATGTTAGCAAATTATGCTCATTATGAGGTGGGAAAAGACCTAATTATAATTGATACCAATAAGGCTCTAGGGTACAGGATACGAGACCTCTTGTTAAAAGAGGGATATAATGCAGTCTTGAACCCGGATAAAAAAGCCTACATGAATTACACATACTATGATTACGTGTTTGTCGAGGAAAGGCTGGAGAGATTTTTAGTAAGGGGTAACTTGCCTGAACCTGAAAGGCTATTAGTCGATGTGTATTTCTCCATAACAAGGAAAAAGCTGAATTTTTCACCATATGAGCTGGGGGTAATATTGGGGAATGCCTTGAGATTAAGAGATATTGATGTACCGAGAACGCTTACGTATGCTTCTAGAAGAGGAGTAGGCACAGAGTGGACTATAATATTATACGAGGCTAAGAAGCAAACAGGGGGATCCATTGAGGATTTTTATAAAAAAGTAAAAAAAGAAACCATAGATGAGATAATACAAGGTGCAACAGAAGATGAGTGAATTTCTTGGAGAGAAGAAATGTTTCACTCCTGAAAATATAAAGAAAAAAATTGAAGAAAAAAAGTTAACTAGTATTGCTAACCTAGAGAGAGCTCTTTTTGCGCTAGAATATGTAGGTCAACTCTGGAAAAATGGCGTAGATTTTGTATTCAAAGGTGGTTCAGCTGTTCAGATACTTTTAGGAGATTCATGGAACAGGTTGAGTGCTGATGTTGATATTTGTACAGAACTTTCTGTCGAAGAGATTGAGAAAAATTTGGACGAGATTAAGAAGAAATTCGAGGGAAAATGCTTCGATTATGAACCTAGAGGCAATCCTGATGAAGACCTGTTTCGGTTTTATAGAATAACCTCACTACTAATAACAGGCCCCCCGAGAAAGTTCCTTTTGGATATTGAGAGGATAGAACCGAACTATCGCCTTACAGATACTCCTTTGAAATCATTCTTTTATGACTCAGATATAATCATTAAAACACCGACAGGGAGCTCTATTCTCGGGGATAAATTGTCTGTGATCGGCCCTTCAACGATAGGCAGGAAATTAGATGATAATAGAAATGGGATAGAATACGCGAAACACTTTTATGATATTTTTGTCTGAGCAATAAATTTGAAAAGTTTTCGGAGACTCAAAAAACGTACTATTCCTGTGTGGAAATCCAATCTAAGATAAGAGAAAAACACTACAGCCGTGAAGCATGTATTGAAGATGCCCTACTGACCTGTAAGATAGCCTCACTGCCATTTAATGAAGAAATTGTTATCAATATGATTTCAAACAATAAGATCCTCAAGCAGTATGATAACCTAAAGAAAGGGGTACGTAGATTTGGACCATTTACGGTTGGTGAACATTTCTATAACTGGGAGAGTTTAAGGGAATATGCTTCAAAAACTGCTAACTTGTTCAAGGCGCTAGAAAAGGGTACCAAAATGCCAAAAAAAGAGGATACAGATACTGATGAGATGATTGAGAGATTGAGTTCACTGCCTGAGGAAGAGAGATGGTTCATGGACTTTAGTGATTTGAGACTCTCCCCGGAAGTAGTTAAAAATTGGTACCATTTTTACGCAATTAAATAGAAATTAGATACCATTTTCTATTCAAAGTGGCTCAGGTATTCCCCGTATCCTTCTTCCTCCAGTTTCTCCACTGGTATGAATCTCAGGGCTGCTGAGTTTATGCAGTACCTGAGTCCCGTGGGCTTCGGTCCGTCCTTGAAAACGTGACCCAGGTGGGAGTCCGCGTGCTTACTTCTTACCTCGGTTCTACTCATCCACAGGCTCTTATCTTCTAGTGTCACGATGTTCTCAGATTCTAGTGGCTGGTAGAAGCTGGGCCAACCTGTCCCGGAGTCGTACTTGTGTTTTGAGCTGAACAGCGGTTCACCGGATACTACGTCCACGTAGATGCCTTCTTTTTTATTGTCCCAGTACTCGTTCTGGAAGGGTCTCTCTGTCCCGTTCTCCTGAGTCACATGGTACTGAAGATCCGTGAGTCTCTCCTTTAGCTCATCCTCAGAGTACTTTACATCATCTTTCCACGTCTCTTCTATGAACCCTTCTCTGCCCGAGAGTTTCTTATAAGAATTATACCGGAGAACGTTCTTCTTATAATAGTCCTGATGATACTCCTCAGCCTCGTAAAACTCCTCCGCTGGAAGGATCTCAGTTACAATCGACTCTTCAAATATTCCTGAATCCTCGAGTTCTCGCTTTGATTTTTCCGCTTCAAGTTTCTGTTCCTCATTATGGTAAAAAATGGCTGTTTTGTACTGGGATCCCTTATCAGCAAACTGTCCCCCTGCATCTGTTGGATCAATACTTCGCCAGAATATTTCCACAAGTTCCCTGTAAGAAATAATATCAGGCTCATAGTAAACCTGCACTGCCTCGTAGTGTCCAGTTCTTCCCGAGCAGACCTCTTGATAGGTTGGGTTGGGAACTGTCCCACCGGTATAGCCACTCACTGCCTCAACCACGCCTTCCTGCGCTTCAAACGCTGCTTCGATGCACCAGAAGCATCCCCCCGCAAAGGTGGCCACTTCTTGGCCGTCCAAATCTACTTCCGCTTTAGGCATCTCTGTTCTATTATTGTTTTTCATTATCCATCCTCCTACAAGAATCAATGCGATAATGGGAATAACTGTTATCGGCTTCATTCTTGGAATCCAACAACCAAGGAACCGCGACTAATATACCGTGCTTTTAACTTGTTATACTCATATATATGAAAAAACCTCAGCAGAGAATGTAATTATATTCCTTTTTCAGTAAGAAATTTATCTTCATATATTATTCCTTTATTTAAATGTCGTTTGGTGGTTTCTTTAAAAAACCTATTCTCTTCTTCACCATAGTGACTGGTTTATGTCTTTTGCTCCTATTTGTCTTACTAATGTTATTGAGTGGAGAGTATAGATACAGTCTTCTTATTGCTGCGTTTAGTTTAATATTTATAGGAATATTTGCTCAAAATTTCCTGGAAAAGAGAACCTCATTTTATGACTAACAACATATTCGACTCGAATACATGTTTTCTTAGACAAAACCATATAGATGGGAAAGCAAGTTTTCTGGGCTTTAAGTTAAACCCTGTTTTTCCAGTGATCTTCAATATCATCTAGGTTATCCAGCACGTCACTCCTGAAAGTCATGTCCTCAGAGTAACGTCTATGCAGCTTACCAATGAGATCCGCGTAGTTAGCCTTCATATCAAGCCGTCCTTTCCTGTATACTATTATTAGACCCAGAATATAGAGAAGTACGAAAGCTATGGACGAGACTGGATCAAGGTACATCATAGCCACTTTCCAATCTATAAACTCGTTAAGTATAAAAAACTACCCCGCATACCCCAGAATAACAGATAACCAATATAAAATAGACTAAACTCCAGAAAATACCAGAGTTAGAACATTCAGAAATAAATTGCAGTCTCCTAACTGTTTAACTTAATACCCATCAATATTAACGCACCACCAAGTATGAGTGAATACGAGAATTCTTCCCCCAGAATCAATACCCCCAGTAGCGAAGTTAAAATAGGCACAATTAACTGGGATAAGGCTCCCTGAGAGGGCTTAAGCTCCCCGATAACGTTATTCCAAAGAAAATAACTCAACGCAGTACTTATCATACCAAGAAATAAAGCATAACAGAAGCAACCCCCCGAATCCACCCAGATCATCCCCGGATTAAAAGCATAACCAGTTATGGAAACTAAGATTATAAAGACTGAAAGCAAGAAAAAAGTACTATAAGTATATTCAAAACTATCAATATTTTCTCTCGCCTTTACGCAGTATAACCCCCATGATACCCCTGTAGAAACCATGAGAAATAAACCAAGTAAGCTGAGTAACCCAAAACCCGTCTGAGTTATCACCATAACTCCTATAAGACCCAAAAACACACCAGCCAGAGTTCTTACATTAAACCTTTCACTACCCTCTAATACTGACACCAGGCTCATGGTCAAGACTACTGAGAGATAAAACACTAAAACCCCTGATGAAGCGGAGACCAGATGGTAGCCATAAGATATACTGTAAGCATATATTCCAAGAAATAGAGAACCCACTAATGTGTTCTCATTAAAGACCAGACGTCCCTTAAAGCCTGGCAGGATAAAGGAAATTATACAGAGCATCAAGAAACCACTCAAAAATCTTAACGCTGTAAGGGTAAAAGGCGTGGTATGTTCTCCATATAATAGATATCTCGTTATCAAGCTATTTGCAGCGAAAAAAGTCATAATTATATAAATGAGGATCGGCGTCTTTCTATTACCCATGGCTGGGACTCGTCTGTAACTCCTACAATGTTTATATTAAACTATTTCTTAGAACCCGGAAACATCTTTGAAACGGATGAGATAAACTACAGAATCAAAGAAAAATAATGATATCAATATTTAACAAATGCAAGAATAAATAACGAGTAAATCATCTAGTTTATAGATTGAGTAAAGAAGCATCTCTCACCCGATGGATTAGACTATGTTTAAAACTGGGAGTAGAACCACAACCCCTAGTTTACGCTTCACTTCTTAAAAAGTACACCCAACCAAATAGATACTACCATAATATCCACCACATTGGAAAATGCCTCCTAGAGCTTGATACGTCGAAAACCATTGCTAGAAATGAAGAGATAACCGAGTTATGTATATGGTTCCATGACGTGGCGTACGATCCAAGAAGAGATGATAATGAGGAGCAGAGCGCAAAATACGCAGCCCAGACTCTAAACAGAATGACTCTACATGAACACATAGACGTGGTGAAAACAATGATAGAGTCCACTAAACACAGTGGAGAAGTCAAGGATCAGGATACGCGAGTATTACTTGACGTAGACTTAACGATACTCGGGCAGTCACAAGAAGAATACCACTCCTACAGCAAAGCCATAAGAAAAGAGTATAGCCACCTATCAGATGAAGAATATATCAGAAGAAGGAAAGAAACTCTGAGAAGATTCCTTAATAGGGAAAACATCTACCATACAGAATTATTTAGAGCTAAATACGAGGAAAAAGCCCGCGAAAACATGAGAAGAGAGATATCAAACCTAGAAAATATATGGAAAACTTTGTAAGTTATAGTACCGCGCTTTCCTTCAATCCGGAAGGTCTCCTGAAACTAACTACCTGAGATCCAGGGTCATCCCCCAGCACCTCAGGATACATGCTACCCAGACCGTGCTCAGATGCTTCAACGATATGACGGATTTTCTCAGGCTCGAATCCCATAATCCTCGCCATCGTGGCATCAACAGAGACGGGGTTAGAACCGAGAATAACACAACCCACCTTTTTAGGGGTGCCACTAATCACTCCCTCCAGCCCAACACGGGCATCAATGAGACAGAGACTGCTCCTGAACATCCGGTTAAGATCCAGTATCACCTCATGAATCTGCGGGTGATAATAATCCTGATCCTTTCTGGGAAGCAGCCCGAACATATTCTTGAGAGCGCCCGTTATCATGGTAAGGCTGTGAGTCTTGGCGAGAGCCACAGAAGCAAAGTCAACAACTCCCGAGAGAACCTCCGGCAATTCTGGTGACTGGAAATAGTCTCCTTGGAAGCTGAACTTTCTCAGGGGCGCGTTGCTGAGGTTAACCAGCTCCACATCGTATCCTTTACTTTTCTGACTCTTAGCGTAAGCCTTGTAATTGTATCTCTCAAAAGCCTTATCGGCATACTTGGACATGCTATCTGACTCAACGATCTTAATACTCAGGTCATGGTTCTGCCTGAGAACATAACCAGCCAGAGACTCAACAACCTCAACTTTAACGTTTGCACAGCCAGTATGATCATTACCTGTACACAAATTTGGCTTGATAACAAGGGGAGACCTGGGCTCATAACCTCCAAAGAGATCCAGCGCCTTATGTAACGTCTCCTCGAAGCTTACTTCACACCTGAGCAATACCACTTTATCCACTGAAAATCCCTACAACTGACCTAGGATCCTTACTTTAAAATGGTATCTAAAAAAATGGGTTATTCAACTCTTTCCAGCTTGAAGATGACGGGCCTCATACCATCAGAACAGCAAGCAACCGCCGTGCCCTTCTCATCGAAGAACGGCAGATCTCCTCCATAGATCAGGGTCCGAGCATTCGGGTATATCGTCTGCCAGGCTGATCCACAGAACCCCTCAGGCATCGAGAGGTTGTCCAGAAGGAACTCCTGACCGTCCTCATAAATCTCACAGGGTACCATCCAGTCTTGACGTGCCACCGGTAGTTCATCAAAGATCTCATCCGGCTTTTGTCTCTTCAAAACGGTTATCTTCAATTTCGCCATTGTAACACTATAATGAGTTTTTCGAGTAAAAAGGTTAACTATTTACCAGAGCTAGTCAGTTAATGTCTCATTATCGTGAAGGTGACGATTTACTTGATCCCTGCCTTTTCGGCGATACTTTTTTCATGTCGAGGATAGCGTAACAGTGGGGGCAGAGGGGCGTCAGCTGGGAGTCGGGTGAACTGGTTATCTCAGTTATGGCATGAAAAGAGGGGCTATCGAATTCCTTCCCACACTTGTTACAACGCATAACCCCTGTATAATTGAATAGTGTTTCAATTTTTACCATATTTCTTGGTTTATTAAAAATTCTCGAGCGTCAAGATTATGTTAACCAAACAGCTCTCTCTTGAGCATTGTCCTCTCTCTTTCCAGTTCTTCAAGTTTATCTATAAATATTTGCCGTTTATCTTGATAATCTCTGGTAACTTTTTTTGCCTCATCAGTATTTTTTCTTAACAAAATTTTTTCATTATCATCCGGTGAGTCAACGCGAATGCTCCTGCTACCGCTATTGGATTCAAGTATGCTGATGTTTTCGTTAATCTTTTTGAAATCCTTGGATTTTTTTATCTTCTGGATCTCCTTTTCAATCTCCATTATTCTACTAAGGCTAGACCTTCGCGAAGACACCATGTATATATAATATAGCTCGTGGTTAATATATCCTTTATTTTCTAAATCAATTAAAAACCTATTATCTTTTCCACTTTATATTTATAACACAACTTAGATAATCTTAGAGAAAATATTATGGAGGTTCCCCAAGTTCAATAAGATCATATTTCCCCTTCATGATTTCCAGGGAAAAAGGTGAAGGATTTCTTTTATCAGCCAGAACATAAACTCCCTTTCTGGCACGTGTCGCTGCCACATAGAAAAGCCTCCTCTCCTCCGCATAAGGATAATTTTCATCCTTGAGACGAACCAGATCCAGAACCGAGTCGTCTTCTATCTCTGAGGGAAAACCAAGTCGACCTGATCTAACCTCCACCAAGATCACGTAATCTGATTCTTGCCCTCTCGAATCGTAAGCTTTGAGGTACTCGATATCAAGATCAGGGTCCTCAAGGAGAGCACCTACTCGTACCACATCAAAATCTAGGGCATCATAATCTTTCTCATCATATCGACCCACCACGAGAACCTTTCCATTATCCCCTTCTCGGATCCTGTTAATAGTATCTTTCAGAGCTTCATGTTCATCCTCATACCAGACGAGGTAAATCTCCCCCTCTTCCTCCTCTAAACCCCGCAAGTCCTTATTGTTCTGGTAAGGGTTACCCTGAATAAACTCAGATGTGAATCTGCAAATCTTGTCGCCAAACCTGAAAGACTTATCCAGGAAGATCTCTTCACTTGGATCAAAGCTTCCCTCGAAATTCATCATAAGGGAGAGGTCTCCTCCTCTCAAGCTTCCGATAGACTGCCAGTCATCCCCTACACAGAACAACTTCGAGTCTGGACTTTGGTCTAATAATGACTTCAATAGTTTATGTTCCCTTTGAGATATGTCCTGAAAATTATCTAGAATTATGTACTTGTAGGGAGAAGGAAAAGCTCCCGCTTTCAATTGATTGGTGGCTTTATCCAGCAGCTCATTAAGATCGATACTCTTGTCTTCCTTCAGATAAGCTGTGTAATCCTCCAATATCGCAGTAAAAACGTGTAGAAAAGCCTCGTATCTTTCATTGTAGATTGTTCCATCTACTCTATCTTTTAGGTCACTTATAGATAATCCACTGGACTTGTAGAGACTCAGAAACTTGGCGAGGAGACTTACAAACTCGTGCATACTTCCCAGACTGTCAAGCTTTGAGTAGAGCTCATCGGGACCGCTTCTCTCAAAACTGACCCCCCTAACATCCAGCTTCTCCCTGAGGTTACCGAGAAGTGTGCTTCCATCCCTCTCAAATTCATAGGTCTCAACAAGATCGGTATAACTCTCAAGATGGACTTGTCTCTTCCACTCCATCTCATCCAAATACTTGAGTTCCTCCAGACCCTGTCCCACCTGATTGTTTTCGTCTATCTTAAAGTACTCAATCCAGGTATTGTACTCTGAGAGGTAAAAATCCGGTCTATAATCTCTAGACTCATCACCTGCTGAGACGTATTCTTTCTTATACTCATACTCAATACCGTTTAATAAGAGATAATTAGCTATCTCCAGCTGTGCCAGGTTTGCAACTCTTTCCCCCTGCAAGGACCTTAATTCTATCCCCGAGACATATCTCCTGTAATCTTCAGCTGAATCAAATCCACCACGTCTCTGGGCGGGGTAAAGATAATACAAAAAATACTTGTTCAAATGATTCAAGAAATCAATATCTTGAATCCTTTCCTTCAGGAAGCCTTCAATACTCAACTTTAATTTATTTGGATCAGTTGAAAGCTCAGATACCCTAAACTCTTCCCCACTTGACTCCGATACGATTTCAAGACCCAGGCATATAAAACTCGAAACCTTAACCGAAGATTCAACCAGATCCTCGATTTTATCAGAAAGTCCAGCTTTATCTTCCTCAAAGGACAATACCAGCATTTCCTCAGGCTTCGCTAACCCCTTCTTCAAAAGATACCGGACTTTACCTGAGATTAATCTGTCTTTCCCTGAACCAGCCGCGGAGACTACTAGATTATACGCCTCATCAATTATTATAGACCTCGTCTGCTTATCTGTGAACTTATGTGGTCCAATATTCTCAAAATCGTCGGCATGCTCCATCATCTCTGTTTTAATAAAGTTTTCATTTCGCGTCTTGACTATCTCTGGACCCTTCTCAAAGATGTTTTCAAGAGATCTAATCTTCACATCCAGGCTTCTCTCTATAGAAAAGTGGTCAACATAGTTTCGCAGTAAGGAGCTCAACAAGCCCCCCTTCTTTGCCCACCTGTTCGCCTTATTCTTAAACCTCACGTAATCTTTTACAATATTCTCGATGGGATTACATTTTTCCCTCCATCGATGAAAGTCCCTTAATGAGAAGTACTCATCCCTGTTGAGCAGGTGAACAAATTCATTGTAAACACGATCCAGTTCATCGAGATATCTTAAGACGCGGGTTTTTTTTCTGTTTAAATAGACTGTCGTAAAAAGCGCCAGGCAGACAAGTATCACTGCTATTATCGTTAAGCGAATAGCTAGCAGATACAGGAACATCGACAATTCTAACCATATGTAACGCTATCAACATATAATCTTTGATGGCATTAAAAAAGCAAAAAATTTCAACATTTACTCAAAAAAATATAAAAATGAATTAAACTCAAGAAAAATCGAGTCATCTAATATTTACCGGAAAAATAGATTTACTCTATTATTGCCTTCACTTCTTCCTCTAAGACTTGCTCAACCTCAGCAACTTCTTTACGTACTTTTGGTATAGTGAAGACGAATTTAGATCCCATATCTCTTCCCTCTGATTCTGCCCATATCTCCCCTCCATGAAGATTAACGATGCCCTTACATATGCTAAGTCCTAATCCAGTCGACTTTTCAGTCACTGTAGGTCTATCTATCTCGGGAAAGGGTTTAAACAACTTCTCGATATCCTCAGGACTTAGTCCAAATCCTTCGTCTTTGACGGTAAATTTCAGGTGGCTCTGATCTTCATCTACTATAAGGAAAATATCTGAGTTCTCTGAGCTAAACTTTGACGCATTACTGAGAAGGTTGCATAAGACCTGACTTAGCCTATTCTTATCAGCACTAATCAGTCCGGTTTCCACATTATCTACGACTGTTAATATTTGATTCTTCTTCTCCATTATTGGACTAAACTCCTCAACAATATTTTCAAGCATATATGAAACCGGAAAAGTATCAAAGACTACGTCCATTTTTCCACATTCCAGCTGCTGCTGGTCCAACAAATCATTAGTCAGGCTCTCAAGACGTCTTGTATTTCTCTGAACCACATTTAATAGCCCTAGCACATTCTCAGGGATCTCACCCACAGAACCTCCCAGGATGAAATCTATGTATCCCTTGATAGAAGTCAGAGGAGTCCTCAGCTCGTGAGCAGCCATTCCGATGAACTGATCCTTTACCTTATCCAACGCCTTGAGCTCTTCGTAGGCTTTCCTCAGCTCCCTTGTTCTCTCTTCCACAATTTTCTCAAGGGCTTCAACTCTCCTCAAGCGTCCGATAGCGGAGGAAACGGACTCAGCCAACAACTCCATCAACCTGCGATCAGTCTCATCAAAGAAATTCTTCTCCGAGCTCTCAACATTTATAACAGCCACCACCTCACCTAGCACCTTAACCGGGACTGCTAACTCTGAGAGTGACTCACTTAACGAGTCAACATGGCGTCCCGGCATGAAATCTTTATCGAGACGGACATCGGAAACAAGCTGAGTCAAACCGGTTTTCGCTGTCCGGACAGTAATCCCAGGTCCATTTATAGGTAGATTTCTTCGACTTTCTTCCGGAACACCATCAATTTTTATCAGTTGATTGCCCTCAACCACCAGAAAGCTGATTCTGTTAAAACCGAAGACCGTCTCTATTGTATCCACGGTCAACTCAGCCACCCCCTTCAAGGTGTTAATACTGGTTAACCCGATGGCATGGTTATGAACGGCTGCAAGGCTTTCCTCATATTGTTTCTTCTCCCTTCTCCTTGCTGCCCTCTCTACCATCTCGAATAAATCCACGGCATCGATCGGCTTGGTAAGATAAGCTTCCGCTTCAAGGTTAAGTGACTCAATCGCTGTATCCGCCGATGAGTAACCAGTAATCATAATACACCCAATATCCGGATGCTTCTTCTTGATAGTAGCAAGGAGATCTATTCCTGAAATATCTGGCAGTTTTATGTCCAGTAAAACTAGATCAAATTTTTCTTTTTCCAGCTCTTCTAGTGCTTCCTCTCCTGAGAGCCCTGATGAAGTCTCATGTCCTCTGGTCTCAAGGAGAAATCTCGTTGACTGATTCAAGCCTTCATTATCGTCTACTACCAGTATTTTTATAGTCAGTCACCCCTGAAGCCCTTCTGCTCTATAATAAAACCTGGTGCTGTCATCGAGTTTACTCATGTTATTTGATATCTCCACCTGAGAGAACATTTATCCAAGCATGCATCTGCCTTGTTTTTTTAAATGATTATGTATTATCGTTATATGATAGCGACTCAGATTTTCGTTAGACTATTCACTAAAAAATCACTCCTATAAACCACGTAAAGTTCTCCATTAATATCATCATGTTTATTTATACTCAGCAGAATTCTAGAATAACCAGTGAGTACGATGTTTAAAAAAATATTTTCAACCCAAATATTGGTGTCCCTTGCTCTTATAGTCGGACTTGTACTTGGCTACTCAATAAATGATTTTCTCACAGCCCCAAAAATTGCCGAACTTGAAGAGAAAGCCACACAGTTAGAAGAACTTCAAGCCGATTATACTCAACTTCAAAGCGATTATGAGACTCTGGAGGAGAACTATACGAATCTCCGAGAAGACTATAGTACCCTTCAAGCAACTACCGTACCCGTAAGCCAGTATAATTCTCTAGTAGAGGATCATCAAGAACTGCAGGAAGAAAACGATGAATTTTCCACCGAGATCGCTCTCCTACAAGATGAGTTAGAGGACTCAGATAAAGCCAGAGCTGAACTCCAGAATCAGTACACAAGGCTATTGGAGATGTATAATGAAATCCGAGTACTACCCTGGACTTTCTTCATAGTGGACAATATTGAAGTAAACCTTACCACGGTGAAAAACGAGTACAGCTCCATAGAGGATATTGCCGGAAGCATGACCATGTATTATACCAGCGGTGAACCTTTCAATGGATCCTTTTCCCTCATTCTCTGGAAAGTTTCACCACCTCAGGGGGTTACCTCCGATGAGTTCGAAATATATGGGGAAACTGATTACCTCTTCGAAAACCCGTTCATAGGAGGAGCCGGAAGCTATGAGTTAAGAGTCCGCGAGATAAGAGACTCAGAAGACAATATAGTGGCCTCTTACACTGACCTGCAAAACTACAGTAACAGCATACCTATCTCTTTAGGTTAATAACCACCAATTTTATTTTAATACCTTATCCCAAGATTTTCCCTAATTTTATGAGTTCTCTCTCCCATAAAGTCAGGCAGATTCACTAGTCATTCTCCAAGATAAAGGTATGAGCGTTAAAGCAACTATAGCCAGAATGAGATAAAGGGTTTGGGCCCCATATACATCCGCCAGGTTACCTCCAAAAAGTGGACCAAAACACATACCCAATCCATATACCCCTTCATGCATTCCCATGGCTGCCCCCAAGGCACTCTTAGGCATACGTCTGGTAATAAAATCAAGAATTACGGGCGTGATGATACCGGCTCCTATTCCATAGAGAACCAATGGGACTGCGAATTCCATGATACTCACAGCGTTTCTGACCAAGAACATCGAGGAAAAGATGAATAAAGCGGCTGAGTAAAGAGATTTCCTTGACCCCCACCTTACGTATCTCTCTACATTAAAAAAACTCAGACCTCTCACACCGTTAGTCATAGCAATAAGAGTCCCGATACTTGCTGAAGACAGCCCAACAACCTTCATATGACCTGGCATGATAGCCATGTAGATACCCAAAACCAGGGTAAACGGTATAAGAGTAATATAAGCAAAGGTTACCTTTCTTAGGCTCTCCGAGGTAGAGGTAGCCTTGTCCTGTTTTCCTTTTAGAGATATCTTTCCCTTGATCTTTAACAATATGATTAACAGGCTAAACAACATTAAACCACTAAGGCTGTAGAAGAAAACATCGTATCCAAATGAGTTGATTATAAATCCGCCGCCTAAAGGACCTAAGGCAAAACCCATAATCCAGGCAAGATTGTATCTTCCCATGGACCTAGTTAATAGTTCTGGTGGAGCTAGATCCGCCGTTAAGGTGCTGGCAGTCACCCAAAACGTAGCGCTGAAGACTCCCAGCAATCCTCGGACCAGTATTACCTGGAAAATTGTGTTCGTATAAGCGAAGAAGGCAACACTGATTGCACCAAATAACGTAAATAATGAGTATAGCTCTACTCTCTCGTACCTGTCCAGAAGATAACCTGTAGCTAATGTAATAATCAGATAGGCAATGTTTCCTACTGCCCCCATCCGCCCTAGATCACTGTAAGATGCGCCAAGGGTTTCCGCATATACTGGTAATAAAAAATTACTGGTACCAAGGCTTATAGAGTTTAGAAAGACTGTAAAATATAATACGTATAAAATAATCTTCCTTTTATCTAAACTCATTCAGTCACTATCTCGGACCTTTCTAATATCTTGGAGATGTTTTAGAGTCTTCGTTAAAAAATAATGGTATTTGATATTTTATTTCTGTAATTAGTTGATTGGTGTATTTATGCTGTTGTATGCCTCTGCCAGAGTCTCTTTTATCTTTGCCCTCACTTCCTCAGTAACCTCCTCTATCCCATCTATCTGAGAGTAATCGGTTGTGGACATCTGTGTCAGCTCATCTATCTCCTCTTCCGGTACCAGTTTTTTCAGGTTTGACGCATATGCTATACCTGCTTTCCGGTTCTTGATTTCTTCGTCCAAGTGTTCAATATCCCACTTGTATGCTGGTGCCTTTACCTCATACTCTTTCTCATCCGCGTCCCCAATGCTCTTACGTATTTCCAGTAACTCGTAATCCTTTCTAGCATTAACCAGGTTTTCCTCCATACGCTCAATATCAGACTTGAATCGACGGAGGGTCTCATCCCTTCTGCTAATCCATATCCTGCCCTGATCAACATAACTATCAAATAATTTCTTGAAGGTCTCCTCTTTAACCTGGGCGTCCTTCAATAGTCGCACAAGTCTTATCTTTAAAGTGATGTTCTTTGCCAGGTTTTCCATCACTTCTTTTGTTAGTGGATCTGGCGCAAACTCAATACTCGTTTCTTCCAATGCTATTTCTTCTCCTACCTCATTTGTAGATACTGATTCTGTTGTAACTGGAACCGCTGATGGCTCTTCATATATCTGGGTTTCAGGCGGGACTAACTCCGGTTCCTCCAGTTCCTCTTCGACTTCCTCCTCTTCTGGCTCGGCTTGGATTGGCTCGGGCTCCTCTTCGACTTCCTCCTCCAGTTCCTCTTCCTCCTCCCCTGTTTCATCGATCTCTAATGTAGTTTCTTCCTCGGGCTCCGTTACAAACTCCTCGGGGGTCTCTTCAACTTCAGGCTCAGGCTCCTCCAATTCCTCTACATCAATCGTGGTCTCAAATTCTTCCTCCACCACATCAGCCTGTACCTCTGTTTCCTGTTCTATCTCCACACTCATGTCTATGCCCTCATCCTCTGGAGCAGTCCCAATAATTTCTGGCTCCGGAGCTTCTTCGGGCACCTTCTGCTCTTGCTCAATCTTGTATAACGGGTATCCACAATTGAGGCAGTAGAGGGTTTTTGGTACATCCTCATTACAGTTAGGACAATGAATCACTTCTGATGCTAGTTCTCCGTACATATACATACCCCTTAGGTTATCCTCACGATATGAGAATATACTGACATAATTAAAACACTATCTACTCAGACAAGCCTCAAAAATCCGATCAAACCTTCAAAAATAAATAAAAAAAATCAAATACAAGAGGATTATTAGAAAGATAAATACCAAAGTTCCGTAACTTAACTTCAATTAGGTGCTGAAACTGGACCAAGATCTAGGAGGAATACTAAAACAATCCGCAAAAGGAAGCTTTATCCTCATGCTTGGTCAAATTCTCTCAACCATAATCCTAGCAATAGGCGTTCTGATTGTAGCAAACTTGCTAATACCCGGGGATTTTGGCTTACTAAACACCGCAATGGCACCCGTCTCAATAGCGATGATATTCCAAGATATGGGCGTAAACTCAGCCCTCATCAAGTACATATCCCAGAACAGGTACGAGAAAAAGCGGGGCCACCTAAAAGTAATCCTAGAATCCGGCCTCATACTAACCTTCATAACCAGTTTTATGTTAGCAGGAATCGTCTACACCTTCTCTGGTTTTCTCGCGGAACGGGTATACGGGATCCCAGAACTTGGGCCACTAATACGCTATCTTTCCCTACTCATAGTCGGTCAATCATTTCTCACAACTGCCTACGGTATCACTGTCGGCTATGAACGGATGGAACTAAGGAGCGGCCTCCAGATTTTTTACAGCTTTATGAAAAGCATAGCAGCTCCCCTACTGGTCTATATTGGTTATGGAGTCTTTGGCGCTATCTTGGGTGAACTTGTACCAGTCTTAATTACAGGAGCCTTTGGATTATTTTTTATCATACTTATTTATTTGAAGGAGAGACCCTATTCCGGTTCACTATCCCTTCACGACGCAACTAAGATGATTATCCTCTATAGCTCACCACTATTCTTCGCCAGGGTTCTGAGCGGTATCCAGCCTCATGTTTACACTTCTCTCCTAGCAGTCGCTTTCGATGAGGTAATGACCGGTAACTGGAACGCTGTTATCAGGTTCTCTGCTCTACTCGCATTCGTCACCATGCCGATCAGTACAACCCTGTTTCCCCTGTTCTCTAAACTTGAGAACCAGATTGAAGAACTGAAGTTCATATACCAGAATAGTGTGAAGTTTTCGACCTTATTCGCTTACCCAATCGCCGTCGCAATAATGGTCTTATCTGATCAAATAGCTGGAGTGTTACTCAGAGAATACGAGTATGCCTCAACATTTCTAAGGCTATATATGCTTACTTTTATCTGGATTGGGATTGGCTCCAATAGCAATGGGGCCCTATTGAACAGTCATCGTATGACCAGGGAAAACTTCAAGATCACTGTTATCCAGTTCTTAATCACTATACCCGCAAGCTTCTTCGTTATTCCCAGATACGGGGTAAATGGTCTTATTGGTTTACTTTTTATCGGGGGGTTTGTAGCCAACCTATTCTCCATGAGGATAATCTGGAAGTCCTTCAATTTTAGCATCGACACTATTTCTTTCGTCAAGTTACTGGCTTCTGCTGTTCTCACGTTTTTCATTTCCCAGATTCTTGTTAATAGAATGGGGTTCAACCCATGGATCGAGATATTTTTGGGGGGTTCTTTTTCCTTTTTAGTATATTTTATCGCAATCATCCTGCTTCGGGTTCTGGATGATACTGATATTAGTTACTTTTGTGATATTTCTGATTCCCTTGGTCCCTTATCGGTTCCCTTGAATTTTATCCTGGAAATCATCCGAAAATGTATCCACTTAGCTAACCGTGATTGATCAAAAGAATACATTGATGGTTATTAGAGGAAGACATTACTCCAAAACAAAGTTTGTTTCATGTATGATTTTCTGGAAAAACTGCTTATTGAACGATTCCTACGCGTGCAGGAGCTTCTCTTAGAAGAGTTTCTATCATTAATTAAAGTAAAAATTCAGCATGGACTAGTTTATTTTTTTTACTTTTATTAATTGTTCCATAGTATCTATATCTATCAATGAGATTAAATCCGGATCAATATTCTTCAGAACTTCAGTTTTAATATGGTTCATATCGAAAATGTTACGCATAACCATTCTTATTCTAAAGTCTCCAGCCCGATACAATCTCTCAGCTTCTGTTAATGTAGATGAAACCTTGACAACTGATAGAAAAGGCTCTATCCATCCATCTGGCTTTACAACGATCGATCCGCCTTTTCCTTCAGCTTGTTTAAAAAGAAAGGAAACCAAATTTGTTTTAATAAAAGGCATGTCACAAGCAGTGATGAAAGCATATCCACTTTTCGCTGCTCTTAATCCAGAAATCAAACCAATAATTGGACTTTTTTCCGAATATACATCCTTAATAATATTAACATCTAGTAATGATGCACCGTATATCTGAGCTTGTTGTTTTGAGCATACTACAAAAATTTTTTCTGTATGAGGTTTAACTGCTTCAATAATCCAACTTGTTAGGGGTTTCCCTTTGAAGTTTAGTAAGCCTTTATCTGTTCCAAGTCGACTCGAAGTACCTCCTGTAAGTATAATAGCTGTTTTTTTCATCTTCTTACACTGGTGTTCAATTGCATGGCTCTATATAGTTCTGTATCGCTTACGATTAACTAGTTATAAAGTTCTTTTAATTAAAATATCAGGCTTATGTGGATTAGATTGCTCGAGATTTTTAGCATTTGAAATTAGATAATTATTTCATACATGTTAACGCGAAGAGTAGAAAAATCAATATAATATAAGGAGAAGTGAATTTAAATAGCATCCAACTAGCTCTTTTAGTCTTATTATAATAGAGCCTTGTCCCCACTATTACTAGAAAAATATTCAATAAGGATACCCCTATCAAATAAAAAGTTGATTTATTCCAAATATAAAGTAAAAATGATGAAAAAACTAAAAGGCTTAGATTGACTAGGATGCCCTGTATAGCTTTAGTTTTTGTAACAAGAGAGGTAAACATAGGTATATTTGCGCGTTCATAATCTTTTGAGTGTACGAATGCTAGACTCCATAGATGTAAGGGCCCCCAGATAGCTACCAATAGTCCCATCATAAATCCTACAGGATAAAAAGGCGCACCTCCTAAATACCAACCAAACCATGCAGGTGCTGCTACACTTGGAGCTGTAAACAAGACGTTTGAACATGTTCTGCGTTTGAAGATAACTGTATAAAGTAGAATATAGCTTCCTGTTCCCCCTAATAAAAAGATTAACGGAATAGTGCCTAAATACGTGGCTAGAATTGTGGAGAATCCCATTAGTAGACTACTTATTAATATAGCATTTGTTATGGTTATGGTTCCCCTAGCTAGGGGTCTTTCCTTGGTACGAACCATAACAGCATCTATGTCTCTATCGAATATACAGTTCATTGCATTGGCCCCACTTACTGAAAAAGCTAAAGCAATAAATCCTAATGTGAACTGATCTAATTTTACTGGAGTCTCTCCAAGATATGCTATTGATGCAAAATATGTCGTGAGGTATAGCGCTAGCATAGCTACCAGTACTTTAGGCTTCATAAGTACTCCATAGTCATATGCTATCTCCATTCTACTCACTATTTATTTCAGCTGGCTAGCGACTAGTTCAATTATGTCGAGGACCTTTACGTCGTTTTGAAATTCTCTTGCTCCATCTGTAAATGCTAACTTACAGGCGGGGCAGGCAGAGACCAATATATTGGCATTTTTTTCTTTTGCTTCATCAAGTCTTTCTTTTACTATGTTTAGTCTCTGCTGATTATCTACTGCTTGTAGAAGACCGCCTCCACCGCAACATTTTACGTCAATACCGTGTTCTTCGTACTCTATCGGGTTCTTTGTGATGCTCGCTAATAGCTCTCTAGGTTCTTTTATAACTCCTCCCAATCTTGAGAGTTCACAAGGATCATGGTAAATAATTTTCTTTTCAGTTTGATTGATATCCAGTTCCCCAGAGATGATCTTGTCTCTAAGATACTCAACAGCGTGTACAACTTCAAAGTTTGGTTTTCTGCCTAAGATATGTGGGTACTCAAATTTGAAGACTCTAAAACAGCCAGCACATCCTGTAATTACTTTTTTAACCCCTTTTGACTCTAGAATTTTTACATTATGTTCAGCGTATTTTTGTGCTTCTTCCTTATTACCCGAGATGAGGCTTGGGTTCCCGCAACACCACTCGTCCTCACCTAATAGCGTCCAGTCCTCCTCAAGTTTTTCTAGTATCGAGCACATGGAAAAAGCAACATCATGGTTCACTCCTTTATAGGCTGTTGTACAACCTACAAAGTATGCGATTTCAGCTTCATCTTTTTCTGGGACATCAATATCAACGAAAAAACTCCAATCTAAACGGGTATCAGGCTCTAAACCATATGGGTTCATAGTTTCATTTAATAACCCATTGATGCGTTCCACGTTCTCTGGATTAGCCTCCAAAGTTGCAACAACTTCACGTACTTTTACCCAGAGTTCATGCGTTTGAAAACCAAATGGGCATGATTCCATGCACCTTCCACAGAGACTGCAATGATAAGCGCTTTCAGAGAGGTCTTTGATATCCTTCTCAGTGATTTCTTTTTCACCTAACAGTCTGTTCCAGAAGCTAAACTTTTTGTCCCAGAGTTTAATTATCTTAGCTGACCTAACTCCAGGTGCATGTAATGGGTTTTTTGATTCATGGTATGCGGGGCATTTTTCTGTACATAAAGCACAGTGGCTACATGTATCGAGTTCCATAATCTGGCGTCTTGTTATTTCTCCTAGAGCCTTCTTTCCCTTTTCTTGAAAATTAGATTCCAATTTCTTTCCTCCTTGATCCATAGATGGCAGGCGAAATTACTCCGCTGATTATATGAATGAATTTGCTAAATGGAGTATACATTACGAATAACTGAGTCATTAAAACATGCCAGTGGAACCAGTGATAGCTAGGTATAGTCTCCAAATGTAAAACTATTAGTCGTGGTATGAAAACTACTTTGTACGTTCCATCTATGATTGCTTCAGGAGGAAAAATTCTCATTCCCTGACCTATTATGCTGGCTAAAAGAAGGAGGATCATTGCAACGTAATCGTTAGTTAATGAGATTAGTTGTTGATTTTCCAATCTGATTCTTCGTATTAATAGAATGACTATTGTTGCTAAAAATACCCATCCTACATAAATTGGTAATGTGTGTACCATCCAGTCAGCGAACCTGTGCCCCATTGGTTCAAATATTGCTGCTGACCATAGCTTAAATCCTCTCATGTGTCCAAAAAGTATCCCTGCCACGCTTCCGTGGAAAAGGAAAAGGACCAACCAGGTTAATTTATCACGTTTCCAAGTCTTTCTGAAAAGAACCACATCTAAGATGATATATTTTATAGATTCAACAAGGTTTATCTTAGTGCTATAATGGTCTTTGGGGGCATTTCTCCACCGAAGTATTCTTAGTATCATGCCTACTGTAAATATAGCTATAGTAATGTAAGGTAAAACCTCGACAAAGAACCTGTATAATATTGTTATTACACTCATTATAGTCTATTCTCCTATCCTCTAAATTGTTGTTGTTTTTATAGTTATTTATTATACGTTTATTATAATAATCAAATTAATGAAAAATATGTTGAATGAAACTTAGGATTTGTAAAAAAGGGCAGTCTAGATACCAAATATTCATAACTTGAATATTTAACTTAATAAATCCCTCCTAATATTCTTCGCATCCTCCAATAATCTTAAACCCTCAAAAATTGAGACTCCTGAAACAATTATGCTACCTCTCATATCCTTTTTTTCGAAAGTTAAACCCAATTCAGAATGAATCAGTAACTTGTAACCCATCTTAACCACATTTCTCTTCACTTTCTCTAGGCTGACCTCCTCGTTAACCTCTGGGTTGTAAACAAATGTTCTGCCTTCTTCTCTACCGCAAACCTCTTCCCAAGTCGAGAAATCAATCTTATTCCTATCCCCAGTCCCACATACCGGACAGGACTCTAGTTTTGATAATTTTATTTTATCAACGCTTAAATCTGAGAGGTCGGCGAATAGAAGTTTATTATATAAGGATGGTGTCTCCCCTAGAATTATTTTTACAGCTTCACTTACCTGAATGCTTCCAATAAGGCTGATAATTGATGGATGTACGCCTTGAACTGCACAGCTTGGGAGCTCTTCATCTCTAATACCTCCTTGAAAGCATTCGAGACATGCTGTCTCCCCTGGTATTATGGTTGACGCTGTACCATTTTGCATAATCACCCCTCCATGGATAAACGGGATGCCAAGGTTATGGCAGGCTCTATTTAGCGCGTATCGAGGAGCCATGGCGTCAAGGGCATCGATCACTATATCGACGCCCTGAATAAGTTTAACAGCGTTTTTCGGTGTAATGGGCATCGGGATAGGATCAATCTCGATGAAAGGATTTATCAGCCTTAGCCTTTCTTTTGCAGCTTCAACCTTAGGGACTCCTAAAACGTGGGTACCATATAGGAACTGTCTCTGGAGGTTGCTGATATCGACAACATCTCTATCAATAACCCTAATATAACCAACTCCCATGGAGGATAACTGCGTAAGTATAGGGCTCCCTAAACCACCAGCTCCTACTACACATACCTTTGAATCTTTGAGCTTTCTCTGACCGGGCAACCCCATATTTTTCAGGACAATTTGACGTGAATAATAATCCAGCTCCTTCTCAGTCAGACTTGGGGTAGTCATAATATCTCATTGACAACCCGCCTTTTTTCCTTATCGTTGAGCTTTTATCTGCTTGGTAGCTGGATGATATGATGTACACTGAAGAGGTTAAAATAAACAGAATAATAGGAGAATCATCAAGCTTCACCGGTGATGAGGTTGCCAGAGATGCCCCCATCTGCATTTTTCTTAATGATGAACCTTTTAAAACACTAATTGCCTCCCCCGGTAAATATAAAGAACTGGCAGTAGGGCACATATTCAGTGAAGGTATTATTTCAGGTTTAGATGATATCAAGAAAATTGATTTATTTGAAGAACGAATAAATATAAACACTTGTAAAGAAATTGAGCCGACGATTTCAGAACTACGGAAAATTAGGTTAATAACCACGGCATGTGGAACTAGAGATGTATCTAGCTACCATGAACTTGAGAGCCTAAAATTAACCAAGTCCAAAACTTATTCCTCTGATACCATTTCAGAAAGTATAAAAAAATTAAACGAACTGGGACAAGTATTCAGAAAAACAGGTGCCACACACTCCGCCCTTTTAGTCTCAAAGAAAAATAGTTACCTAGGATACGCTGAAGACGTTGGGAGACATAACGCTGTGGATAAAGTTATAGGAGAAGGACTGTTGAGCGGAGTAGACTTTGTAGAGTGCATACTCTCTACGAGTGGAAGGCTTTCGGGGGAAATGATCCTAAAAGCTGCACATGCCCAAATACCTGTCGTCTGCTCGGTTTCAGCCCCCTTACTATCAGGAATTACTATCGCACGGAAGACTGGTATTACTATCTATGGTTTTGTTAGAGGTAGAAGAATGAATCAATATACTGGTCTTCAAAATTAGGTTATTCCTTAACAGGTTTTTTCGCGAGAACACCTGCAACAACCCCTATTATAGGAAATATTATGGAGATAGTAAGAGCTTCAGAGTAGCCACCGAATAGATCATATGCGAACCCAAAAGGTAGAGGACCCAGGGCTGAACCAATAACCCCCGCCATCATAGTGACTCCTCTTATCGTACTCAGATGCTTCCTGCCAAAATAATCTGGCCATATTACTCCACCTATTAATCCCTGTATTCCCATCTGAATTCCAACAAGAATTCCATACAAAATAACTAGATTAACGCTATTAGCCTTAACTAATGTAAAGATTGACCCAAAAAGAAGCCCCTGACTAACCGCCATGAGGTACCTAAGATCATACCTATCGGCTATCTGACCTGCAATAAGAATTATTGGCAACCTTACTAGGCTCATTACAGTGCTTATCAAAGCTGCAGTACCTGGGTCAAGTCCAGCCTCCCCTAAAATGCTAATCTGATGAAATACAAGTCCTGTAACAATCGCAGATGGTACAATCACTGTGTAGATTATCAGCCAAAACGCGCTAGTCTTTAAAGCCTCCCTCAGAGTCCAAGACTCCTCATAAGTATCATTTGTAGTCTCGGTATCGAGGCCTTGAACCTGTTCTCCGTCTGGGTACATCCCAACTTCTTCAGGCTTGTCTCTGATGAATAAGTATGCCAGTGGAGTCATTATTAACCATAATAATGCTGTCCAAAGTCTCCAACCCCAATGCCATCCAAAGTTCTGAATCACCCAAGTATTGAAAGGAGGGAGTACCGCTAAGCTTATTCCACCCCCTAAACTAACGATACTTAATGCAGTTCCTTTTCGTCGAATGAACCACTGGGGTGGTAAAGTGATACTTGAGAGACTCATGCTTCCCTGTCCTAAGAGCCTTATTAGAAAGAATCCTATGCCCAACATGGGGACGTTCCTAACAAAACTCATCCATAAACAGGCTGCCCCAAAAAGGAAGGCTACAATTAAAGTCATCTTTCTATGTCCATATCGATCAAAAAGTCCACCTGCCAACCCCATAAAAATCCCTGCTACTAGGGTGCCAATACTGTACATACTTGACACTACACTGCGGCTCCAACCGAATTCATTGATGTAGCTATCTATGAAAACCGATACACTATATGTCTGTCCAGGTCCTGAAAAGAAAAGTGTTAAAGCACAGATAAGGACGATTAACCAGCCATAAAATATATGTGTTTTAATGGGTATGTTCTTTCCTTGCATAATGCTCAATGAGATCTATTAAAGATACTTAAACCCCTTCTTGGATATAGCTTAAACGGATCTGAAGAACGTCTAGAAATACTTTAATTTTTTAATCTGCTTTGTTTAGCGCTTTAAGTTTCCTTCATCTTGTAATTCTTTTAATTTTATTAATGATAACTTGAATAGTTTTGGCTAACTTTCAATAAATTCTTAGGAATTATGTCTACTCCGGATTAATTTCGTCAATTAACTAGGAATAATAGATTATTTAGCGTATATATCGAACTTCTGCTGATATAAACCCTAATTTTACCCAACTCTTGTATTACCCATCTTTACTAAATATACTTATCTTACGATTATTGTTAGTAGTCATGGGCTCATTAAAAAAGTCGGTACTAATTATCCCGTCAAGCATCATATTTTTTCTTATAGTACCAATATTCACTGTATTGTTTGGGAATAGATTGGATTCAATATTAAAGTTAGAACCTTTGAATCTAGGTTTATTTAGATATATTCTACC